>JBATYU010000027.1:0-1774 GCA_049674245.1 Bradyrhizobium sp.
GCCGATATGAGCCTTGTTTGGGTGAACTGATTCCGCGATCAGCACGCCGCGACGTACGCCATCGAACAGTCTTGCCGTTAGCGTCGTCTCGCCGCGCATGTTGCCGAGCGTGACGGCATCACCGTCGACGATATCAAGCGAGGCCGCGTCGGCCGGATGGATCATCACGGTCGGAGCGCCCTCGCGCGCCTGCGACGACGGCGTCTCGTTGAAGGAGGTATTGAGGAAGCTGCGCGACGGGCTGGTCGCAAGCCGGAACGGATGCGCCTCATCCGCCTCCTCGATGCTGGTCCAATGATCCGGCAGCGCCGGCATCTTCTCGAATTCGCCCATCAATTTGCCGAACGGCGGATGCGCCCAGTCCGCCCTAAAATGGAACTTGTTGTCGGCATGCGCGAAGCCGTCGAGGTAATGCGAGGTGCGGAAGTCCGGCTGCAGGTCGCGCCACAGATCGGCCTCGAGCCGCTCGATGCCGCCGTGGCCGCTCTTTTGAAGCGTGGCGTCGATCAATTCGCGCGGCGACATTTCAAAACCGGGATGCACGGCGTTGAGGCGGCGGGCGAGGCCCTGCAGCACCTCGTGGTTGGAACGGCATTCGCCCGGCGGATCGATCAGCTTCGGCCCAACCGAAATGTGCTGGTGGCCGCCACCATAATAGAGATCGTCATGCTCCATGAACATCGTCGCCGGCAACACGATGTCGGCCATCTGCGCGGTCTCGGTCATGAACTGCTCATGCACCGCCATGAACAGGTCTTCGCGCGCAAAACCTTCTCGCACCAGCGCCTGCTCTGGCGCGACCGCCATCGGATTGGTGTTCTGGATCAGCATCGCCTTGACCGGGCCCTTGCCCTGCAGCGCGTCCGGGTCGCCTGTCAGGATGTGCCCGATCTTGGACTGATCGAGCAGGCGCGTTGCATGATCGATCGCATCGTGGCCTTCGATGATGGATTCATCGAAACGCCAGAGCGCGTAATTGTTGAAGAACGCGCCGCCGCCCTCGTATTGCCAGGCGCCGGTCACCGCCGGGATGCACAGTGCCGCATGCATTTGGGCCGCACCGTTGCGGCTGCGGGTGAACCCGTAGCCGAGACGAAAGAAGGTGCGTTTTGTCTGTCCAACCAGACGGGCGAACGCCTCGATCTCTTCGACCGGCACGCCGCAGATGGAAGAGGCCCATTCTGGCGTGCGGGTCGCAAGGTGCGCCTCGAGCTCGGCCGGGCAATCCGTGTACTTGGCCATGTAGTCGCGATCGGCAAAACCGTCGCGGAACAGCACGTGCATCACGCCGCAGGCGAAAGCGCCATCGGTGCCGGGGCGCAGGATGATCTTGATGTCGGCCTGCTTCATGGTGTCGTTGTTGTAGACGTCGATCGCCGCGATCTTCGCAGCCCGTTCCTTTCGGGCGCGGGAGGCGTGCGTCATCACATTGACCTGGGTGTTCACCGGATTGGTGCCCCAGATCACCACCAGGTCGGAGACGCCCATCTCGCGCGGATCGACGCCCGCGATCTTGCCGGTGCCGATGGCAAAGCCGACGCGCGCGATATTGGCGCAGATCGTCTGGTAGAAGCGCGAATATTTCTTCACATGCGCAAGACGGTTGATGCCGTCGCGCATGACGAGGCCCATGGTGCCGGCGTAGTAATAAGGCCAGATGGATTCGGCGCCGAATTCCCGCTCGGCCCGATCGAAGCGATCGGCGATCTCGTCGAGCGCCTCGTCCCACGAAATCCGCGCGAACTGGCCGGAGCCTTTTGGCCCCGTGCGGCGC
>JBATYU010000028.1:0-19621 GCA_049674245.1 Bradyrhizobium sp.
GGATGGGTATGGTCGATGCCCGCGATCGTGTTTTGCGCGGGGAAGAACATCTTGTTGCGGCAGTTGACCGCGTTCCAGACGGGGTCCGCACCTTGCGGTTTTGAGTACTCGGCGTTGTGAACCGGCAGATAGCCGGTCCGGTCCGTTATCACCGCGAATGCAATATGCGGCAGGCTCTGCTTTGCAGATTCGAGGATCGCCGGCAGCACCCGTTCGCAGAACTGGCTGAATTTCGCATTGTGTTGCTTGGGGTTGGTCCCCGGAATTTCGGTATACTCTTCGCTGAAAAGCTGATCCATCGTCAGCGTCTTGCTGGCGAGGGCCTTTTCGAATTCGTCGGTGATGCGCGCCCGCATCGCCCGCGCTGCCTCGAGATAGGGCGTGTCGTCGGTCGGAATGCTGCTGTTGCCGATCTCATCGACCATAAGCGCGAGTTTTCCGTTCGTGCCCACGATCTGCGCGCTCGCCGAACCAAGGCTCTTCGACGAAACCGTCAGTCCCTGTTCCAGCACGATCAGTTCATCGATCGTACCGGAACAATATTTGAGGTTCTCGGCTGCTTCGCCCTTGATCGTCTCGTTGAGTTCGGTGAGCTGGGAAAGGTTCTCCGCCACGCGACTGATCGCGGCCTCGATGGTATGCGTGCTCTCGGACGTACCGCGCGCGTCCGAGGCGCCGCGAGCCGAATCGCCTATCAGCTGCGTGATCTGTGAAGACAGATTGCCGACCGTCGTGCGAATCCGCAATGTTGCTTCCCGCGTCTGGCCGGAAAGCGCTTTCACTTCGGCCGCGACGACCGCAAAACCGCGGCCGGCATCGCCGGCCCGCGAAGCCTCGATCGTCGCGTTCAGGGCGAGAAGGTTGGTTTGATGCGCAATTGCTTCGATCGCCTTTGAAACACCCGCGACATCGGTGAGGGCCTTTTCGACTCCGGACAACCGCTCCTCGATCGCCTCGGTCGCCTTGACCAGCAGCGATACCCGTTTCATCGCTTCCGTGATCGCATTGCGGCAATCCGAGATCTCCATTTGTCCGGACCTGGCCGCCTCCCGTGCAACGCCGGACGTGGCATCGATTTTTCGGTTAGCTCCGATCATGACATCCGCGCTGTCGCGCAGCTTCTTGAACTGACCGACCTGCCGCTGGGATTCGCCAGTGACCTCTGCGATATTGGTGGCGGTCTCATGAAGCATCAGGCCGATTTCGCCCATCCGGCGGCTGACCGAATTGACCAGCACCGCAACCGATTCCCCCTCGGCGTCCCCTTGCGGCGCCGAAATGTTCTGCAACATGAATGGACTCCTGCGGCGGATCGGATCGTCTGCCGAACAACGTCGGAGTATACTTAACGTGAGGTTAAGAATTGCTTTAGGCGGAAGCTGCATCAACACTGTGAGGCCGTGTCCGCACCGGAACAAACAGGGGCCGGTTCTGCCGGCAAACGAACCGACTCGGGCGGCTTGCGGCGGCGGATCAGATCCGAGGCCTTGTCGGCGATCATCATGGTCGACGCGTTGAGGTTGGCCGAGATCATCCGCGGCATGATCGAGGCGTCGATCACGCGAAGATTTTGCATGCCGTGCACGCGCAACTGATCGTCGACCACGGCCCATTCGCGGTCCGCCGAGCCCATGCGACAGGTGCATCCGGGATGGAACGTGGTGGTGCCGCGCTGCGTCGCGGCGGCCAGGAATTCATCGTCGCTCTGGACTTCCGGTCCGGGAAAATCCTCGTATTCATAGTAGGGCGCGAGCGGCGCCGATTTGAGCAGCCGCCGCGCCAGCTTCATGCCGGCAACGACTACCCTGCGGTCGAGCTCGGCGGCGAGGTAATTGGTTTGAATGACCGGCGGCTGGAACGGATCGGCCGAGCGGATCCGTACGTAACCGCGGCTCTCGGGGCGCTGCTGCCAGGACGCGACCGTCATGCCGGGCCGGTCTTCGAGCTGGCCCTGCACGCCCTCCTTGTAGCTCGCAGGCGTAAAGGTCAGCTGCAGGTCGGAGCTTTCGGTGGTCTCGCCGGAATGCCAGAAGCAATAGACCATGGTCGGCGACAGCGACAGCAGACCGCGCCGCGTCGTCGCCCATTTGAGCGCTTCGACCCAGAGGTGGAGCCCCTGCCGGAGCTCGTTGATGGTCTTGATGTTCTTGACGCGCGCGACCGAACGCGGCGCGTAATGGTCCTGCAACCCTTCGCCGACACCGGGCAGCGCGTGGCGCACCTCGATGCCGAGCGAACCCAGCAAGTCCGGAGACCCTATGCCCGACAATTGCAGAAGCTGCGGCGAATTGTAGGTGCCCCCGGCGAGGATGACTTCCCTGGCCGCGCGCACCTCCACCGGCACACCGCGCTTGCCGCCTTTCATGTAACGCACGCCGACCGCGCGCTTGCCTTCGAAGATGATGTTGGTCGCGTGGGCATGCGTGCGCACATCAACGTTCGGCCGCTTCCGCGCCGGATGCAGGAAGGCGGTCGCGGCACTGACGCGCAGGCCGTTCTGGATGGTGCGCTGGGCGTAGGAGACGCCCTCCTGGATGACGCCGTTGTAATCGGGGTTGCGCGGAATGCCGAGACTGATGGCGCCGGCCATGAAGGCTTCGCAGAGCGGATCCTTCCAGTCCATGGTGGTGACGGTGAGATTGCCCTCGCGCCCGCGATAGGCGTCATCGCCCTCGCCGACGCGCCGCTCCAGCCGCTTGAAATAAGGCAGCACGTCCGGATAGCCCCAACCGCGATTGCCGAGCTGCGCCCAGGTGTCGAAATCCTGGCGCTGACCGCGATTATAGATGTGGCCGTTGATCGAGGAAGAACCGCCGAGCGTCTTGCCGCGCGGCGCGTAGATGCTGCGGCCGCCAGTGTACGGGCCGGGCTCCTGCTGATAGGCCCAGTTGATGCTCTTCATGTGAAAGGTCTTGATGAAGCCCGCCGGCAGATGGATGTAGGGATGCCAATCGCGGGGACCGGCTTCGAGCACGCAGATGGAAATACCTGCATCTTCGCTGAGCCGATGGGTGAGCACGCTTCCGGCCGAACCGGCGCCCACGATCACATAATCGAACGTTTCCATAACGCCTTCTCTTTGACGCGTTTTCTTTACGCGAACCGGTTCCCACTTCGCTCGAAAACGCTGGGAGCTTATCGCGCCTTTTCGTTCAATTGATAATTCAAATGCGCCTTCACCGTCGGCCATTCGGCCGCGATGATGCTGTAAACCACGGTGTCGCGCAGCGTGCCGTTCGGCGCAATCTGGTGGCTGCGCAAAATGCCGTCCTGCTTGGCACCCAGCCGCTCGATGCCGCTCCGGCTCTGATGGTTGAAGAAATGCGTGCGGAATTCGACCGCGATGCAATCGAGCTTTTCAAATGCGTGGGTGAGCAAGAGCAATTTGCACTGGGTGTTGAGCGCGCTGCGCTGCACGCGCCGGGCGTACCAGGTCGACCCGATCTCGACCCGCCGGTTTGCGGCGTCGACGTTCATGTAGGTGGACATGCCGGCGATTCTGCCGTCGGCATCGAACACCGTGAAGGGCAGCATCGATCCTGAAGCCTGCAATCCGAGCCGGCGATCGATCTCCTTGCCCATGGTCTCGGGGCGTGGGACGAAGGTGTACCAGAGCTTCCACAATTCGCCGTCCTTGACCGCCTCCACCAGACCGTCGCGGTGTTCGTGCGATAGCGGTTTTAGCTGCGCGTGGGGACCACTCAAGGTAACCGGTTGGAGCCAGGTCATTTGAAATCTCCACCTGTCGGGCCGTCATTACGCGGAGCGCAAAACCCAGACTCGGTCATTCGTTCAAAAAATTCAGCGGCAGGCCGGGCCGTTGCCACTCCATCGCGATCAGTTCGCCCTTGCCCGACAGCGTGATGTAGGCGGTCTTCAATTCGGGCCCGCCGAACGCGATGTTGGTGGTGACGCGGTCGCCGGTCGGCACCTGCTCGAGGATGGCGCCGTCGGGCGCGATCACCGAGATGCAGCCCGAGATCAGGGTTGCGACGCAGACATTGCCGGACGCCTCGACCGCGAGCGAATCGAACATCTGGTAGCCGCCAAGGCCTGCGATCGGTTTTCCGCGCTCGCCGCGATAGATCACGTCGCGCGGGCGAACCGTGCCGGGCGCGGACAGATCGAACGCCCATAGCCGCGCCGTCGGCGTCTCCGCAATGTAGACGGTGTTCTCGTCCGGCGACAAGCCGATGCCGTTGGCGGGCATCATGCCGAACACGCCTTCGACGATCTCCTTAGCCCCCGGCTTGATGTAATAGAACGCGCCGACATCCATATCGCGGGCGCGACGCTTGCCGAGATCGGAGAACCACAGACCGCCGTGCCTGTCGAACACCAGATCGTTCGGCCCTTTCAGCGGATGCTCGCCGCATTTGTCGACCACGGTCTCGAGCTTGCCGCTTTGCAAGTCCACGCGCTGGATCGAGCCGCCGATATATTGATGTGGCTCGGGCGCGCCCGGCATCAGCATGCCGCGCGCCGGCACCCAACTGAACCCACCATTGTTGCAGATGTAGCACTTGCCGTCGGGGCCGATCGCCGCGCCATTGGGGCCGCCGGGGATCTGCGCCACCACCTCCTTGCGCCCATCCGGCCAGACCCGGGTCAACCGCTGCCCGCGGATTTCCACCAGCAGCACCGAGCCGTCCGGCATCGCCACCGGCCCTTCCGGAAATTCCAGATCGGTGGCGAGCACGCGAATATTGGGCATCAAAATCCCCCGGCGTTTCTTCGCTGCCGGCGGATTTCGGGCTCGACCCCGCACGCGCAACACTTCGTTGCGCCAGTTATGGCAAAGTGGCTCACGCTTGCCAAGCAATCGCACCGGCGGCCTCACGCAAGGCTGCGTTGCAACACGGCTTAATCCCTCACCGGTACCCAGATTTCAAAGCCACCATTGCCGGTCAACGGATCGAAGTTTGTGCCGTAGCGCTCGAAATTCGGCGCATCGGCGATCTTCAGCCCAGAGGCCGGCAACCAGTGATTCCAGATCGTGTTGACGGTGCGGCGAATGGTCGAGACGTGCTCGCGATGGGTGAAGACCGCGTAGCGCTGCTCGGGAATGCGGACCTTGCTGAACTCGCGCGGCAGGTCGGAATAGTCTGTTACCTCGACGCCGGCGATGTAATCGAAATTGCCGGCATCGTCGCCGTTGCAGCAGACGCCGTAGGCCACGTGCCCGATGCGGCCGGCGATATCCGCAACGCTCTGGTGAAAGCGCTGCCACAGGCCGGGAATGCCGGCGCCGTTCTCGTGGCTGAAGCGGTCGCCGATGCCGGCGACCAGGAACGCCTTGGCGGTCGTAAAACGGGGGGCTTGAAGATTGTCGATGAGGGTTGAATCCATGAGGATCGGCTCCTGAAGCTTGAGATGATCGAGACACGTTGCCGCGCGAACCGCTTCGGGCGTTACCCCGAAATGGTCGCGGAACGCGCGGGTGAATGCTTCGTGAGAGCCGTAGTCCGCATCCAGCGCGAGGGCGAGGATATCCGGTGCGCCACCCGCGAGCGCGCGGGCCGCCTCGGTCAGTCGCCGGGCGCGCACATAACGCATCACCGAAAATCCCGTCGCCGCGCTGAATGCCCGCACCAGATGAAAGCGCGAGATTCCGGCAACGCCGGCGATCTCGTCGAGCGTCAGCGTATCGGCGAGATGGCTTTCGATGAACCAGAGCGCTTTCTGGGCAGGATTCATGGACCTTGGCCTTTGCTCGAAGCGTGACCATCATGCGCGCTTTGCGCCTTTCGCATTTGACAGTCCTTGCGCTCCGCTTCCTGTTCGCCGAACAGACCCCTTCCGCTCCGCGGAAAATAGCAAAGCCGTTACTGGCAACATGGTCCCAATCGTGCATACTGGAAGTGCATTCGATCCGACGGTTCACCAAGCTGCCCTTCAAATCAAGACCGCATGAGCCATCGGCCGTTTAAGTCAGGGAGGACGATGATGCACTACCGTGTCCACGCCAAAGCGACCGCGCTCGCGGGACTTGTCGCGGTCGCAATTGCCGGCAACGCGAATGCGCAGAAAAGATACGATCCGGGCGCAACCGACACCGAGATCAAGATCGGCAACATCATGCCCTATTCGGGACCGGCCTCCAGCTATGCGACGATCGGAAAAACCGAGGCTGCCTATTTCAACAAGATCAACGCCGAGGGCGGCATCAACGGCCGCAAGATCAACTTCATCAGCTATGACGACGGCTACAGCCCGCCAAAGGCGGTGGAGCAGGCCCGCAAGCTGGTCGAATCCGACGAGGTGCTTTTGATCTTCAATCCGCTGGGCACGCCGAGCAACAGCGCGATCCAGAAATACATGAATTCCAAGAAGGTGCCGCAGGTCTTCGTGTCGAGCGGCGCCGCCAAATGGAACGATCCGAAGAACTTCCCGTGGACCATCGGCTGGCAACCGAGCTACCAGGTCGAAGCGCGCATCTATGCCACCTACATCCTGAAGAATTATCCCGGCAAGACGATCGGCGTGCTCTATCAGAACGACGATTTCGGCAAGGATTACGTCATCGGGCTTCGCGAAGGACTCGGCGACCAGGCGAGCAAGCTGATACTCATCGAGACATCCTATGAGACCACGGCACCTACGGTGGATTCGCAGGTGGTGCAGATCAAGGGCACCAACCCCGACATCTTCGTCAATATCGCAACGCCGAAATTTGCAGCGCAGGCGATCAAGAAGATCGCGGAGCTGAAATGGACGCCGATCCATTTCCTGACCAACGTCTCAGGCTCGATCGGCGGCGTGATGAAGCCGGCCGGTTACGAGAACGATCAGGGCATTCTCTCGACCGCCTATCTCAAGGACCCCAAGGATCCCGACTGGAAGAACGATCCCGCCATGAACGAATGGCGCGCCTTCATGACCAAGTGGTATCCGGAAGGCGATCAGGACGACGCCGCCACGGTGTTTGCCTATGGCGTTGCCAAGGGTCTCGAGCAGGTCTTGAGGCAGTGCGGCGACGACCTCACCCGCGAGAACGTCATGAGGCAGGCCTCCAACCTGAATTTCGAGATCGGAATCTATCTGCCGGGCACCCGGATCAAGACCAGCCCGACCGATTTCGCCCCGCTCGAGCAGCTCCAGATGATGCGCTTCAAGGGCGAAAGCTGGGAGCGGTTCGGGCCGGTCTTGTCAGGTGAAAAGAGCTCGTAAGCCGGACGCATTCGGCGAAACTATTTCGCACCCTCCTTGCTGGCCGGCGCGCTGTCCTTCGCGGTCGGCGCGTCGACTTTCTTCTTCAAGTCCTTCTGCGCGGTCTGCACGTCCTCGACGATCTTCTGCAAGGAGGCCAAGCTCGCCTTCAAGCCTTCGATCTGCGCCTTGGCGGCGTCCAGTTTCTGCTGGTGATCCGCGGTCAACTTCAAGATCGTCTTTTGCAGGAACTCGACATTGCTCTGCAGGCAGCTCGTGCGGCGCTCCATGGTCTTTTCGACCGTGCAGATTTCGATGCCGGGAACGTCCTGCGCCCGCACCGAAAATGCCGACAAGCAAATCGCGAGAATTGCCGCAACGGCGAGAGCGATGCGACCGGTGATGGAAATCTTCATTTCAATGGTACTTTCGATTACCGTCGTTCACGGCAAATTGCGCAGCGCTGGCAGAGGATTCCGAGGATACCACATTGAAACCTCAATCGCGCGCTGAGGTTTTGTGTTTGACGCACAGCTGATGCGGGGGTGCTCAACGCTGGCGTCTGTTTAAGGGGAGACCAGTGGAATGGCGACGCGTGAACGACGTCTGGCCGAGTTCGATGGCGAAGGGGAACCACCGCCGGGGTTGCCGGTTCAGGTGCTGTGCGAGGATCACAGCGGAACCTATCAATTGCCGTTCGCCTGCCGCTATGTCGATGGCCAGTGGCGTAACGGCGAGTCCGGCCAAGCGGTCGAGGCGACCGTGATCGGCTGGCGTCTGCCGCGGCTGAAGCATGCGGGCACCGCCTGAAACCGAGATTGCTGTGCCAAAACGCGACGGCAGTATGCGCGCGCTTTAAGCTTCGGAACGCGGCCAGAACGAACCGCGCCCGAATCAGTCGTTCGGCGCCGTACTCAGCTGTTCACGGCTGTTCACGGCTAGATCTCGGCGCCGGCCTGATACGGCGCACCACATCCAGCACGAAGATGATCGGCTGCAGCCAGCGGCCGATGACAAAGGTTAATTCCTCGGGCGACGACATCTCGGTCACTTCCACGGCGTGACCGGCGGCACCTTGTCGGTCGCCGGCGGCATGTCGACGGTCTTGAAGTCGGCCGGGCTGACGATTTCGAGATACTCCATGTCCGGCGAGTAATCGAACAGGTAGTGCACGAGCCCGGGCCGCTGATGCACGACATCGCCGGCCTGAACCAGCGTCGGCTTGTCCTCATACATGAAGCGCGCCCAGCCCTTCATCATGATGACGATCTGGAAATCGCATTCGTGTTTGTGCCAGCCGGTGCCGTCTTCCGGCGGCATGTCAGCGTTGGCCTTGACCAGATGACAGATCACCTGCCCGCCGGTCGCATCGGCAATGCCGAGATCGCGATACAGGAAGAAGTCGCGCAGACCCCCGCCCGTGAATTCGGTATCGGTTGGTTTGACGTGGGAGAATTTGCTGACGACTGCGTGCTGATTCATGACGGCCTCCACCGTTGTGCTGGTAGCGAGCGCGACCATCGTCAGCGTCCAAATTTTCGGCAGCGCCGCATCGTCGCGTTCACAGTTCGATTGTGCCATGCGAAAATCACGCCAAGCGCCTAGCAGTGCGGCGATTTAGCCGACACCACGCCGAACCACTTGAAGCAAGACCTAAAATTCGGGCTGGGCGATTTTCCTTTACCCAGTGCCTCCCCGCGAGAGCCGGGCGCGGGCTCACCCCGATGGCATCGGCTTGAGCAAAGCCTGCCCCCGCCCAAGCCGTTCAAACAGGCAGAGCGCGGACGCGCTGCCTAATATTCAACCTCGAGTTCTTCGATTTCGGCGGGCTCGGCCTTCGCCGCCTCGATCCATTGCTGCATTTCAGGCATGGCCATGATCGTGTTGGCATAGCTCGCAAGCTTCGGCTCGAGCTTCACGTCATAGGTCATGAAGCGCGTGACAACCGGCGCATACATGGCGTCCGCCATGGTGCGCTCGGCGAACAGGAAGGGCCCGCCGGAATTGGCGAGGCAATCGCGCCAGATCGTACAGACCCGGTCGATGTCGGCCTGCGCGCGCGACCAGATCTTGAAGTTGGGAAAATGACCTTTCAGGTTGACCGGCAGCGAGGCCCGCAACGTCGTAAAGCCGGAATGGATTTCACCGCAGATCGAGCGGCAATGCGCCCGCTGCACACGATCGGCCGGCAGCAGGCCGGCATCCGGCATCGTCTCGTTGAGATATTCGCCGATCGCCAGCGTGTCCCAGATCGTGGCGCCTTCGTGCCGCAGGCACGGCACCAGGATCGACGACGACAGCAGCAGGATTTCGGCCCGTGCCGAGGCATCATCCGGTGCGGTGATGATCTCCTCGAATTCCAGCCCGGAGAACTTGGTCAGCAGCCAGCCGCGCAGCGACCATGACGAGTAGTTCTTGCTGCTGATGGTCAGTGTCGCTTTCGCCATATGGCCATCCCTCACACCTGAACGCCCGCCAACACCCTGCGGCGACGGAGCCCGCCTACCCGGTCTCGTAGCCCAAGCCCATTGCCGGTGCTACCGGCATCTTTTGCAGCAAGCGGCGTGCCAATTTGGCAGGCGGTCTGGCGCGGTTTGGCTCCGATATTGCATAGCAATAGAGGCAGGGGCGCGCCGGATGAAGTCGATGTTATATCAGGCCTATCAGAACCATATGGATCTGACTGAACCGTGGCGAAAGGGCGCGGCATCGGCCCTGAAATACCTCAACCTCGTTCCGCAGGGCATCTCCGACAAACTGTTCGGACGGCTGGCCGCGGCGCTTGAGCTGATCTCACGCTCCTCCCTCAGCTACGCGCGCCCGGCTTACGGCATCGACCGGGTGCAGGTGGGAAACAGGGAATTGGCGGTGACCGAGGAGGTCGTCTATGCGACCCCGTTCGGATCGCTGCTGCGTTTCAAGAAGGAGCAGGCGCCGGAGCAGCCGCGGCTCTTGCTGGTGGCCCCGATGTCCGGACATTTCGCCACGCTCTTGCGCGGCACCGTCAAGACGCTGCTGCAGGATCACGACGTCTACATCACCGACTGGCACAATCCGCGCGACATTCCGCGCGACCATGGCCGGTTCGGGCTCGACGACTACACCGAACACCTCATCAGCTTTCTCGGCCAGTTGGGACCCCGCGCGCATATGGTCGCGATCTGCCAGCCGTCGGTGTCGGCGCTCGCGGCCGCCGCGATCATGTCGGAGGACAATCATCCCGCGCGCCCCGCCAGCCTGACCTTGATGGCGGGGCCGATCGACACCCGCATCCAGCCGACCAAGGTCAACGAATTCGCCAAGCGCAAGCCGCTGAACTGGTTCGAGGACAATCTGATCAACTACGTGCCGATTCAGTGCAAGGGCGCGTTCCGCCTGGTCTATCCCGGCTTCGTGCAGCTCGCCGCATTCGTCTCGATGAATCTCGAGCGCCACATCAAGCAACATCTCGATCTCGCCAATCATCTGGTGAAGGGCGAGACGGAAAAAGCCGAGACCATCAAGACATTCTATGACGAATATTTTGCGGTGATGGACTTGCCGGCCGAATTCTACATCGAGACCATCCGCGACGTGTTTCAGGAGCATCTGTTGCCGCTCGGCAAACTGACCTATCAGGGCCGGCCGGTGAACCCCGCCTCGATCAAGCGAATGGGCCTGATGACGGTCGAAGGCGAGAAGGACGATATCTGCTCGATCGGCCAGACGCTGGCGGCGCAGGATCTCTGCACCGGCGTGCGCGCCTATCGCAAGGTGCATCACATGCAGGCCGGCGTCGGCCATTACGGCGTCTTCTCAGGCAAGCGCTGGAACAACGAAATCTACCCGCTGCTGCGGGATTTCGTGCACGTCAATTCGTAGGGCCGCTCCTGCCTAGGCCAAGCCCGATTTGCGCGATACCCTGTCCCTTCATCAAGGACGGCCGTTTAAGAGCCATCCCCGGAGGAATGACCATGAGATTTCCATCCGCATATTTTCGTAGCCTCGCGCTCAGCTTCGCGGCCACGCTGTGGCTGGCTGGCTCGGCCAGCGCCGCCGAAGTCCGGGTAATGATCTCGGGCGGGCTGACGACGGCTTATGACGCGCTGGTGCCGGAATTTGAACGCGCCACGGGCCACAAGGTGCTGACCGCTTACGGGCCCTCGATGGGAACGACGATCAATGCGATTCCGGTCCGGCTCGAGCGCGGCGAGCCTGCCGACGTGCTGATCATGGTCGGCTATGCGCTCGGCGACCTCGTCAAGAATGGCAAGGTGATCGCCGACAGCCGCGTCGACCTCGTGAAATCGTCAATCGGCGTTGCCGTGAAAGCGGGCGCACCGAGGCCGGATATCAGCTCGGTGGAAGCGGTGAAGCGCGCGCTGCTGGCGGCAAGATCGGTCGCCTATTCCGACAGCGCCAGCGGCGTCTATATCTCGACCGAAATGTTTGCGAAGCTCGGCATTGCCGATGAGATGAAGGACAAGGCTAGGAAGATTCCTGCAACGCCCGTGGGTGAAATCGTGGCGCATGGCGACGCCGAGATCGGCTTTCAACAGATCAGCGAATTGAAGCCGGTGCAGGGCATCGACATCATTGGCCCACTGCCGAGCGAGCTGCAGAAGGTCACGGTGTTTTCCGCCGGGATCGCCACGGTTTCGAAAGAGCCCGCCGCTGGAAAAACGCTGATCAAATTCCTCGCCTCGCCCGAAGCCCGCGCCGAGATCATCAACAGCGGCATGGAGCCGATCCTACCTGGCGGGACCAATTGATTGGCTACTGCGTCCTGATCGGCGCCTCCTTCAAACCGTTGTTGTCGTAGGCCTTGCGCAAGGTACCGTTCAATGTGGCTTCCGTCATGAATTTGGAAACGAACGCCAGCGCCAGCGGATGGTTGAGCGGCACCGCCACTGCCGTCACGGTTTTCTTGAAGGTTTCATCCAGAACCCTGGTGCCCGGAATCTTCTTCGCCATGGCGTTGAGCTGGTCGCGCGACAGCGCGAATGCGTCGATCTCGCCGTTCTTCAGCAACGCAAATATTTCATCGTAGGTCTGATATTCGATCACTTTCGCATTTTTTAGATGCGCGACCGCACCGCGCATGGTGGTGGTGTTATATTCCGCCGCGACCTTGACGCCCGGCTGGTCGAGCGAGGCAAAATTCGTGATTCCAGATCCCGCCTTGACGATGTAGGTCGCGTCCGCAACCTCATAGATCGGGCCGAACGACATCTTGGTCATCCTCGTCGCGTCCTGCGGCAGGAACGCCACGTCCCAGACACCCTTCGCCGCGGCGTCGGTGATCTGTCCGGAATTGTCGTAGGCGACATATTCGACGGGAACGCCGAGTTGCGATGCCATCTCCTTGCCGAGATCGACCGGCACCCCGGCATAACCCCCCGCCCCGCTCTTGGTAGACCAGAATGCACCGCCGGCGGTGCTGATTGCGATCGCAACCCGCAGCTTGCCGGTCGGCGCGATTTCATCCTTCAGCCCGCCGGCACCGGCAGAAGCAGCCATCATCATCGAGGCCACCAGCATGAGGCCTGCGAGGCGCGGCAAAGTTCGATCGGCCATCGGAATTTCCTTTCAATTTCCGCCCCCGGTTCAGCCCGTCTTAGGTTGGCGCGCTCTGCTCTTACAGCCGCGACAATTATCCTTTCAAGGCTGGCAGCGCACCGACAATTCCAGGCCGCCGTCGAATGGCAGCGTCATGGTCCGGAAGCCGTTCGCTTCGAGAAATGCGAAATAGTCCGCATATTCGCCTCGATGTCGTTCCGTATTGTCGCTGATCACGATGGCGCCCGACCTTAAATGCGGAGTGACCAACTCCAGCGCCGGCCGCGCCATCGTGATCCAGATATCCACCAGCATGAAATCCACCGGCCCGTCGATCTGCCTGAGCGTCTGGCGCAGGTCGCCTTCGCGCAGATCGATAAAACGGCTCAAGCCCGCCAGCTCGAAATGCGCCCGCGCCGCGGCGGCCTTGTTAGCCTCGTATTCGGTGCCGATCACCACGCCGTTGCCGCCGGCGGCACGGACATTGTCACGCACGGCCGCCGCGAGATAGAGCGTCGACACCCCGTAGGACGTGCCGATCTCGACGATCCGGCGCGCATTGTTGGCGCGGCAAAGCTGGTAGCAGACCTCCGCCTTGTCGGAATCGAGCGCGACAAGCTTGTCGCTGAGAAAGGCCCTCGCCTCTTTCGCCGCAGGCGGCTGCGCCTGGTTCGTCCGGCTGGTGTCGAAGAAGCTTCGCATGGCCGCGGCCTGCTCGTCGCTTCGGGAATGCAGGCCGGCCAGCAGGGATTCCAGTTCGGAATCGCGAATGACACTCATGGGTTGCCCGCCCCCGCCACCGGCACCTTGATCTCGGTCGGCAGGATGATCGCGGCCGCGATCACCAGCAGGCACAGCGCTCCGAACGCATGCAGCATGGTGACAAAACCGCCCTGCTCGTACAGCCACGCCACTAGGCCTACGGAAGCGCCTGCCGCGGTGAATCCGATGAAATAGCGCACCGCATAGGCGCGCGAGCGCCATTCCTCTGAGGTGTATTTGCCGACCATGGCGTCGTTGACCGTGACCTGGCCGAACGCGCCCATCACGATGCCGATCGAAACCAAAATCAGCGGCAGGTTGGACAATGTCGCCGCCAGATAGAGGAACGGCGCCAGCATGAACGACAGCGGCAACGCGACGGTCTTCAGCGAATGGCGGTCCAACAGCTTGCCGATGGTGTATTGCGTCATCGCGCCGAACACATAGACGCAGGCGGCGATCACGCCGAGCAGCGCCGGGCTTTTGGTCAGATCGGCCAAACGTTCCGCGAAAAGTTTTGGCAGCGCCACCGTTACCGCGTTGAAGGTGGTCGATATCGCGATCACCACGATCAGCAGCGCCAGGATCACCCGCCACATGTCTTGCTTGGCAACCCGCGCCTGCGCCGCCGCCTGCCGGGTGCCGGTTCGGGCTTCATGAACCACGGACAGCGCAAAGGCGATGCCGAGAAGGATCGTGACGATGCCGGGAATGATGAAGGCAAAGCGCCAGCCAAAATATTGGCCGATCACGCCGGTGACCAGCGCCGAGGACGCCACGCCGAGATTGCCCCAGACGCCGTTCAACCCCATCTCGCGGCCGAGCTTGTCGGCATAGGACACGATCATCGCGGTGCCCACCGGATGATAGATCGAGGCGAAGATACCGATCGACAAGAGCGCCGCGCCAAGCTGCAGCGGGGTCCGGACAAAACCGACCGCGATCATCGAGGCGCCGATGCCGGCAAAGAAGATCACCATCATGTGGCGGCGGCTCCAGCGGTCGCCGAGCCAGCCGGTGACCAGCGAGCCTGCGCCGAAGGCGATGAAGCCGGGCGTCGCATAAGGCAGCAGCTGCGAATAGCTCATGCCGAGCGCCGGCCCCATGACGATGACGGCGGCGGCGAAGATCAGCATCGAATAATGGTCGATGAAGTGGGCGGCGTTGACGAAAGAGATCACCCGGCCGGGGCTGTTCATAAACGATTCCTTGGACGATTCCCGTGATTTACTGGAATAGGTTATACGTGCTTGCCCTGACGGGATGCCGCCAATGAATATCGCCGAAACGCCAATCGCCGCCATCAGAGCAAGTCATATCGCGACCGGCGACGGCGTCCATCTGGTGGCGCGCCGCTACAAGAAGGGCGTTCGGCTCGACACCCACATGCACCGCGAGGCGCAACTGGTCTACGCCGCCAGGGGAACGATGCAGGTCACGACGCCGAAGGGGCGCTGGCTGGTGCCGCCCGACCGCGCGGTCTGGGTCCCCGCCCGCCTCGAACACGCCATCGACGTGCTCGCCGACATCGAAATGCGCACGCTGTATTTCGACCTCGCCTGGCTGAAGCGCGAGGCCCGCAACGAGAGCCTCAATTCCGAATTCGTGGTGCGGGTGTCGCCGCTCCTGCATCAGGCGATTCTCGCGCTGTTCGACGGGCGCAACAAACCGAAGCGCACCGAACTTCTGATAAAACTGGCGATCCTTGAGCTGCATCACGCCGAGGATTCAGCGACCTTCATTCCGCTGCCGCACGAGCCGCGCTGCCGGCGCGCCGCCGACATCGTGCTCGGCGATCCCACCGCCCTCCACGAGATCGAGGCGCTGGCCGCGAGGGTCGGAACCTCGGCGCGGACGCTCTCGCGGTTGTTTTCCTCGGAAACGCAACTGAGCTTCAAGAGCTGGTGCCAGCGTGCGCGCATCGCAGCCGCGGTCGAACGGCTGTCGGTGCAAGCCGATGTCTCGGTCAAGCAGCTTGCTTCCGACCTCGGCTATGCCAGCGTGCCGGCGTTTTCGCACGCGTTCCGGCGGGTCACCGGCAAGACGCCGACGGAGTTTGCGGCCAAGGAATAGGATGGGCGGGATGGCAAGCCCGCTTGATTGTGATCCGCGCCACCTTAAATCCATGTAATAATCCACGCGGACTGGATTCGAGTTAGCCCACATGGCCAACGCGTTCTTTGCCGATCTGCTTTCCACGATTTCCGAGCGCGGCCGCATCTTGTTGCGCGGTGGCGGACCGCCGGACACCAAGCAGGATGCCTCCGATCTGATCGAGCTGTGCGAGGCGCTGCTGTCGGGCCGGGGCGAAGCCTCCGGGACGGCGATGGCGCGCGAGGTGCTGGATCGCTACCATGGCCTCGACGCGGCCGGCCGGCACTCGTTCTTCGAGGCGCTGGTCCGCGACTTCGGCCCGGACCGGGAAGAGGTCGCCAAAGCGATCGAGGCCTGGCGCGCAGAACCAGGCGAGGGCAACGGAGGCCAACTGCATTTTGCTTCCGAGCCGCGCCGTCAGGAATTGATCCGCCGCCTCAACCGGGCGCCGCGCGGCACCAGCGAACTGGTGGCGATGCGCGCCGATCTGCTCACCTTGATGAATGGCCGTCACGATCTTGCCGCGCTCGATCGCGACGTCGCGCATCTGTTGGGCTCATGGTTTAACAGGGGGTTCCTCGTGCTGCGCCGGATAGACTGGTCCACACCCGCCAACATCCTGGAACAGATCATTCGCTACGAGGCCGTGCACGAGATCAGCGATTGGGACGATTTGCGTCGCCGCATCGATCCGGCCGACCGGCGCTGCTACGCGTTCTTCCATCCGGCGTTGGCGGACGAGCCGTTGATCTTCGTCGAAGTCGCGCTGACGGAGACGATCCCGACCGCGATCGCGCCGCTGCTCGCGGTCGACCGGCAGCCGGTCGCGATCGAGCGCGCGCGCACCGCGGTGTTCTATTCGATCTCCAACACCCAGCGGGGCCTTGGCGGAATTTCCTTCGGCAGCTTCCTGATCAAGCAGGTGGTCGAGGAATTGCGCCGCGAGCTGCCGAAGCTCGATACGTTCGTGACGCTGTCGCCGGTGCCGAGCTTCGTGCCATGGCTGAAGCAGGACAAGGACGTCCCGATCAGCGATGAGGATCGCGCCATCCTGAAACATCTCGACGAGCCGAGCTGGTTTGAGAACACCGAGACGACCGCGCAACTGCGTTCGCTGCTCGAACCGCTGGCGGCGCATTATTTCCTCAAAGCCCGCACCGCGAAGGGCCGGCTGATCGATTCGGTGGCGCGCTTCCATCTCGGCAATGGCGCGCGGCTGGAGCGGATCGACTGGTTCGGCGATCTCTCGCCAAAGGGTCTTCGCGAGTCCGCCGGCCTCATGGTGAACTATCTCTATCGTCTCGACGATATCGAGAAGAACCACGAGGCCTTCGCCAATGACGGCGAGGTGGTGGCGTCTAGCGCGGTGAAGAAGCTCCTGAAGGGCGAAGGCCGCAGGCTGTTGGACATGCGGCTGTTGTAAGGGCCTGCGCGAGAAGACCCCCCAACTTTTTCCGTCATGGCCGGGCATAGCCGTCCGAAGGACGGCGTCGCTTCCGCTCGCCTATGCCCGGCCATCCACGTCTTGGCGGCATACAAGCAAGAAAGACGTGGATGCCCGGGTCAAGCCCGGGCATGACGAGTCATTTTCAAGCGCCTTTGCGCTTCTAGATTCTATTGTCAAAGAACCGGAGGGCATAAACCCGCCTTCTCGCGGCACGGATGCGCCCCGAGTCTTGCCAAACATCGCCCTCGTAAGAACAGAGGGCGCAGGGAAGGCCGGGCGCTCGCCGCACCCATAGCCTCGCGTGCAAAATAAAAAGCACACGAGTTAGTCACCACGGTCACACCGGGATCACCCGGCATTCCCCGCGCAATGGTTTTAACGCCTATAAACGTGCTCCCCGGTGACCGGGCTCTTTTGCCACCGTCGCCTGCGGAATTACTTCCGCCAACTTGACTCCAGCGTCGCGGCGCCAGGACCACACACGATTTTGCCGTCCGCGATGATGCCGCTCGTCTTGCGACGCCACCCGCGTCCATTGCATCCCGCCTCGCGTTCGTGACGACGCGTACGCCCCTCTTGCCGAGGCGGGGCGCGCAGAAGGTACCCACAATTTCTGGTTTTCGGAAAGAAATTTTTTTAGCGTTAGGACTGACAACCCCAATCAGCTTGAATCGGCTCAGGAAATCGACTTTTTCGCGCACGCGATTTGGCGCCGTTGAGGGCCGGACGAGCGAGATGAATCGGTGCGAATTGATCAAACTGATTTGCCCCGACCGGGGGCGAATCAGGAGCGTCTTCGTTCCGTGCACACATTAGGATCGAATGGTGTGCAGCAAGGGCCCACGCGCAGGCTCTTGGCGTCACATCAAAAATTAAGGTTTGATCGGTATGTTCGAAGGCGAGATCGCAGAAAACGCGGTCTCGCTTTTTAGCATTTGCACTTAATTCAAATTCTTGGCCGGAGCCAAACCGGCCCGTTCCCTCGGGTACAGCCAAGGGAGCAAAGAAATGAGACCTCGTCCACATTCTTGGTGCGAACGAGCTCAAGCAAATTCTTCGAACCAGAAAACCCCGATACTACAGATTCAAAGCGCTGCTTCTTCATCCATCTTCTCGCCTCGCGCCATTCGCATAAACGCTTTGCCGCGAGCCGTCGCGGCAAGAGTTGAGGCTTTATGCATGTTCTTGAGCGGCCTAGTTCGCCGGTCGCCGCGCTGAAGCCACCGGGGCGCTTTGAAAGCGCGACCCCGCCATCTCGGGATCCCGGGGTCCCTGCTTGGCCCGGGAATAGCGGCGCGTTATGACGCCAGCGCCTTCATCTGCGAATAAAGGTCGGACTTTCCCTCAAAGCCGATACCCGGCAGGTCGGGCATGGTGATATGGCCGTTCTCGACGCGGACACCGTCGGGAAAACCGCCATAGGGCTGGAACAGGTCGGGATAGCTCTCGTTGCCGGCCAGACCCAAGCCGGCCGCGATATTCAGCGACATCTGATGCCCGCCATGCGGGATGCAGCGCGCCGGCGACCAGCCATGGGTTTTCAAGACGTCAAGCGTGCGCTGATATTCGCAGAGCCCGTAGGACAGCGCGCAATCGAATTGCAAGAAGTCGCGGTCGGGCCGCATGCCGCCGTAGCGAATGAGATTCTTCGCATCCTGATGGCTGAACAGGTTTTCGCCGGTCGCCATCGCTCCGGGGTAGAATTCGGCAAGCGCCGCCTGCAGCGCGAAGTCGAGCGGATCGCCCGCCTCCTCGTACCAGAACAGCGGATAGTCGCGCAGCATTTCGGCGTAGGCGATCGCGGTCTCCAGATCGAAGCGGCCGTTGGCATCGACGGCAAGCCGGGCATCCTTGCCGATCTCCTCGAGCACGGCTTCGATACGCATGCGATCTTCCGCAATCGGCGCGCCGCCGATCTTCATCTTCACGACATTGTAGCCGCGATCGAGATAGCCGCGCATCTCGCCGCGCAGCATCGACAGTCCCTTGCCGGGATAATAATAGCCGCCGGCGGCATAGACGAACACGCGGCGGTCGGCGTTGCGCTTGTGGCGCTCGGCCAGCAACTGAAACAGCGGCTTGCCTGCGATTTTCGCAACCGCGTCCCACGCAGCCATGTCGATGGTACCGACCGCGACCGACCGCTCGCCATGGCCGCCCGGCTTTTCGTTTGACATCAAGGTCGACCAGATCTTGTCCGGGTCGAGATTGTCGCCGGTCTCGTCGAGCAAGGTTTTTGGATCGGCTTCCAACAGGCGCGGCGCAAAGCGTTCGCGGATCAGGCCGCCCTGCCCGTAGCGGCCGTTGGAGTTGAAGCCGTAGCCGACCACCCGTTTTCCCTCGCGCTTGGCGTCGGTGACGACGGCAACGAGACTGGTCGTCATTTTGGTGAAATCGATATAGGCGTTGCGGATCGGCGAGGAGATCGGCTTTGTGACTTCGCGGACGTCGACGATGCGGACCGACATGGTTGTGACTCTCAGTAGACGTCGTCATTGCGAGCGCAGCGAAGATTCCATGGGGAGTGGATAGCGACCAGGTCTGAAGCCAGACTGAGGTTGCAAAACCACTCAACCTGGAGACAACGATGTTGCTCGATCATCTTTCCAACGGACTGACCGCTATCCGAAC
>JBATYU010000029.1:0-3349 GCA_049674245.1 Bradyrhizobium sp.
TGAAATAGAGGCCGGTGCCGCCGACCAAGACGGCCAAGCGGTTTTGCGCGCGCGCCTCTGCCAACATCGTGCCTGCGTCCGCCACCCAGGCGCCCGCGGAATAGTTCACGCTGGCGTCGACATGGCCGTAGAGCCGGTGCGGCACCAGCGCTTCCTCTTCCAGCGTCGGCCGCGCGGTGATGATGCGGAGGTCGCGATAGACCTGCATGGAATCGGCGTTGATCACGACGCCGCCTGCTTTTTGCGCAAGCTCGACCGCCAGCGCCGACTTGCCGCTGGCGGTCGGCCCTGCGATAAGCACGGCCTCAAAGCTCTCGTGATGCGAATTCACCAAAATGTCTCTCGTCGCCACGCTCATCTGCAATCCCGCTGACCCCGCGCTCGACCAGACCATCGTCGACGGCGCGCTGGCCGTGCTGCCTTCGCCCGGATCAGCAGAGTGGCTGTTCGACGAAGTGGCGGTCGATATTCCGTTCGACGGCAGCGAGGATATTGCCGGCATCGAAAGGCGCCTGCGCCAGGCGCGGGGCGACCTGCCAATCGACATTGTCGTGCAGCCTCGGGCGGCCAGGCGCAAGAAGCTTTTTCTGGCCGACATGGATTCCACCATGATCGGCCAGGAATGCATCGACGAACTGGCGGACTTTGCCGGGCTGAAGGCGCATGTCGCAAAAATCACCGAACGGGCGATGCGCGGCGAGATCGAGTTCGAGCCGGCGCTGCGCGAGCGCGTCGCGCTGCTCAAGGGCATGCCGGTCGGCGTGGTCGATGAAGTGCTGAAAACGCGGATTACGCCGACGCCAGGCGGCCGCGACCTGGTCATGACCATGCGCGCCCACGGCGCCTATACCTGCCTGATCTCCGGCGGGTTTACCCTCTTCACCAGCGCGGTGGCCGCCATGATCGGGTTTCAGGAAAATCGCGCCAATGAATTGATCGTCGAGGGCGGCAAGCTGACCGGCGAAGTCAGGGAGCCGGTCCTGGGCCGCGCGGCAAAACTTGCGACCCTGATCGAGCTCACTGAGTCATTCGACCTCGACGACATCGACACGCTGGTTGTCGGCGACGGCGCCAATGATCTCGGCATGATCGAGCACGCCGGCTTGGGGGTCGCCTACCACGCCAAACCGGCGGTCGCGGCGTCCGCCGGAGCGCGGATCGATTACGGCGACCTCACCGCGTTGCTCTACGCGCAAGGCTATCGGCGCGAGGAGTTTGTGGACGGATAGGCCGACGTCTTCATTCGTCATGCCCGGACTTGATCCGGGCATCCATCAATCTTCAAAAGAGTCCTACGAGGAGGATGGATTGCCGGGTCAAGCCCGGCAATGACGAGATGAATGCGTCACGAGCACCTACTGCACGCTCAGGGCCACAAACCGCAATTCGCCGTCGCCATTGGCGACCAGGAGCAGCACGGATTTCTTGCCGTCCTTCTTCAACTGCTCGACCCGCTTCTTGATGTCGGCGGCGCTACCGACCGCCTCCTGCGCCACCTCGACGATGACGTCGCCGGCGGAAAGCCGCTTCTCGGCGGCGTCGGACGTGCCGTCGACACCGGTGATGACGACGCCCTTGACGCTGTCCTTGATCTTGTAGCGGGTGCGCAGGTCCTTGCTCAGCGTCGCCAGATCGAGCCCGAGCGCCTTTTGCGTCACCGGCTTCTCTGCCGGCTCCTCCTTGGTCTTGGCGGAAGCCGGCTGGGCCTTGTCGGGATCCTCGAGCCGCCCAAGCGTCACTTTGCGGGTTTCTTCCTGGCCCTTGCGGATGACGACTACATCGACTTCCTTGCCGACCGCGGTGTCGGCCACGACGCGCGACAGGTCCTTCGGGTCCTTGATGTCCTTGCCGTCGAACTTGACGACGACGTCGCCCGGCTCGATGCCCGCCGGTTTCGCCGGGCCCTTGTCGTCGACGCCGGCGATCAGCGCGCCGCGGGCCGGCTTGATGCTGAGGCTTTCGGCGATCTCGTCGGTGACCTGCTGGATGCGAACGCCGAGCCAGCCGCGGCGAAGTTCGCCGAACTGCCTGAGCTGATCGACGACGCCGGCGACCGTCTTCGACGGCACCGCAAAGCCGATGCCGATCGAGCCGCCGGAGGGCGAGATGATCAGCGTGTTGACGCCGATCACTTCACCGTCGAGATTGAACAGCGGACCGCCGGAATTGCCGCGGTTGATGGCGGCGTCGGTCTGGATATAGCTGTCATAGGGACCGGAACTGATGTCGCGGTTTTTTGCCGAGACGATGCCTGCCGTGACGGTGCCGCCGAGGCTGAACGGGTTGCCGATCGCGACCACCCAGTCGCCGAGCCGCAGCTTGTCCGAATCGCCGAACTTGACGGCGACCAGCGGCCGCGGCGGCGCGAATTTCAGAACGGCGAGATCGGTCTTCTTGTCGATGCCGACGATCTCGGCCTTGATCTTGGTGCCGTCATTCATGATGACGTTGATTTCGTCGGCATCCGCGATGACGTGATTGTTGGTCACGACGACGCCGGAGGTATCGACGATGAAGCCGGAGCCGAGCGAGTTGGTCTTGTGCGGGGCCAGCTCGCTGTTGCCGCCGCCCTTGCCGCCCGGACCCCTGCGGTTCTTGAAGAAGTCGTCGAAAAATTCCTCGAACGGCGAACCCGGCGGCAGTTGCGGGATGGCGCCCCTGCCGTCGCCCTTGGCCTCGATGGTCTGCGAGGTCGAGATGTTGACCACCGCGTCGATGACCTTCTCCGCGACGTCGGCGATGCCTTCGGGGCCACGCGCGAGCGCCGGCACCGAGACAAGCGCGGCGGTGGCGCCAAGACAAATCGCCGCCAGGAAGGGACGCAGGCGATAGCTCAGGGTCGCAGCGGTCATGTCAGCTTCTCTCCGGTAACGGGATTGGATTTCCGAACGTCACAGTGCGCCCGAACGGGGTGGCGGCGCAAGCATCCCACGTCAGCACTTCTTCGTCATAAGGGGCCCTAATGCGGCGAAAAGCGGACCGCCATCCGCACAAGCTGCACGATGGCGTCCCGCAACTCAAACGCGGCGGACCGCCCAGATCAAGATCAGGCCTGCGACCGCCGAACCAATGCCCACCACGCGCAGCAGACTGTCCGGCGTTGCCAGCGCACTCTTCATGGCCTTGCGCATCCATGCCGGACTTGCCGCAAACAGCAAGCCTTCGAGTACAAACAGAATGCCCACACCGATGAGGAAGTCGGCGAACGCTATGGACCTCATCGGATTGGAACCTCCCGTTTGACCTTTTTCTATTTTTTTGGTGAGGCGACGCAATTGACGCCGCCCCGGCCGTTGTCACGCGACGTCAGGGCTTCGGCGCCGCGGCGGCCGGTGGCGCGGCAGAAGCG
>JBATYU010000030.1:0-1765 GCA_049674245.1 Bradyrhizobium sp.
TGAGCGGTTCGAGCCCGACATTTCCGGCGGCCGCAACCCAGCCGATCACCGGAGGGAGTGCGCCAGCCGCACCGCCAATGACGATATTTTGCGGTGTTCGGCGTTTGAGCCACATCGTGTAGACGACGACATAGAAGAAAATTGTGAAAGCAAGCAGCGCAGCCGCGGCCATGTTCAGCAAAGTGCCGAGGGCCAGAATGGCGCACATGCCAAGCATCAGTCCGAAAACTAATGCTTCCGAGCGCGATACACGGCCGCTAGGAATTGGACGCATGGCGGTACGCGCCATCACCGCATCGATGTCGGCGTCGTACCACATATTGAGCGCACCTGCGGCGCCAGCTCCGGCAGCTATGCAAAGTAGAGCAACGACACCGGTGAAGGGATCGATGCCGCTTGGTGCGACCATGAGACCGACTAGTGCGGTAAAGACGACCAGCGACATAACGCGCGGTTTCGTCAGCGCGACATAGTCCCCGATGTTGGCATAGCTCCCGCGAAGAATTGAACGATTGATTTGCATGAGATTATTGCCTCGTCTTGCAAGCGACATGGCCACCTCTTTCAGTCCGATACTCAAAAAAGCCATCGGTTGTAGAACACTCTTGTCAGGCAGTCTCCGATAGGCGACAGGCCCGGTTTCACCGACTGCGCCGCTACTGAACCTTCGCGAATTTTCTTCCGGGAGGAACAATCCCCGCCTTCTTTCCCGTAGAATCGAACTGTTTGAGATAGGCGACGATATCGTCAATTTGCTTCGGATCTTTCAAGCCTGGAAAAGCCATCTTGGTGCCGGGTATCTTGGCCTTCGGATCCTTGATGTATTCGCGGAAAGTGGCTTCATCCCAGGTGATTCCGGAATTCTTGTTCGCGGAAGAATAGCTGTAGCCTTCAATCATCCCGGCCTTTCGCCCGAAAAGCCCGTTGAGCACCGGGCCAACGGCGTTCTTTGCGCTTTCCCCAATTTGGTGACATGCCTTGCACTGGACGAAAATCTTCTCGCCCGAAGCCGCGTCCTGCGCATATCCAGGGGCAATCGCGAGGATTCCAGCCCCGAGCGCGAGAACGAGACTGCGCATCCGTCCGTAGCTGTTCACGAGCACACCCTGAGTTGACTAGGCCAGCGAGTTGATGATTTCCCGATAGGCTGCTTCGGGAAACGCTTTCAGCGTGCGCGTCCGGACGTTTCCCAGCATGCCCAGCTGCAGGCTGAAACGTGCCGCAACAGCGTCGTCCGGAGCTTCGAAGATCGCGACCATGTCATAGTCGCCCATGGTCAGGTAGAAGGATTTGAACTCGCCGCTCATCTCTTTGAGAGCTTTCTTCGCCGCGTCCAGACGACGTGGCGAGTCCTTCGCAGTCAGAATGCCTTGCTCGGTCCAGTTTGCAAGCATGACGTATGCGGTCATAGCCGACCTCCTTCTGGTACGAGGCCATGGTAGCTACGCCGTTGGCGCGAAAAACATGACCCTGAGGAAATGCGTGTAGTCGGATTCGAACACCATGATCGCCACGAAAATCAACACCAGCACCGGCGGCAGCAGGATGGCGTAGGCCAACGCCAACCGCTCCCAGGCCATGTGCATGAAGACGGCGACGATCAGACCTGCCTTCAACACCATGAACAGCAGGATCAGCGACCATCTGAGATAGCCATGGAGACCAAAATAGTCGACGAGATAGGAGCAGGTGCTCAGAACGAACAACCATCCCCAGACCACGAGATAAAGCTTGATCGGATGCTGCTGCCCCTTTGTGTGCGTGG
>JBATYU010000031.1:0-1905 GCA_049674245.1 Bradyrhizobium sp.
AAATCGACGATGACTCCTTACCAAAAGCTCTCCCGATCGCCTTCAGCGACTCCCCGCGCTTCCAGCGATCCCATAACTCCGTCTTCTCTGCCGCAGTAAAACCTCTATGAAATCTTCGTTCCATTCCGCACTCCATCTTTTCCCTCTAAGATAAAGTGTTGCATCGACCGGTTGAGACCACCGGTGTAACCCGGAAGACATGTGCTCATGCTGAGTTCTTCTGACTTGACCCTCAGCGGACCAATGCTGAACCGGTGAGGAAGTTGTTATTCAGCGCCGCAACGCGACTGGTGGTCAGTTCTCGGATAGGTAGCAGTCGCCTGGGTGACCAACTCAATGATTTCAGATTGGTGAGGGTAATTATGGTGTAGCGTCCTGAATACAGGGTTCATTTGAGAAATCCTGGGTTAAATCAGGGAGGAGAACATGACGAGAATTTGGTGTGCCGCTGTCTTGCTCGGCCTTATGACGGCGGTCCCGCCTGCCAACGCATGGGACCGCGGCGATGTCGACGTGCTGACGGTGCTGCCGGACGCTACGCCGGGGCAGCCATCGAACGTCGAGGGCCTGACGGTCGGTCCTGATGGCAACATCTACGTGTCGACATTCGGCTTCAATGCCAGCGGCGCGCTGACGGGCAACGCCGTGCTTTACGTCGTCAAGCCGAATGGCACGCTCCTGCGCCAAGTTACCATTACAAGATCGAGTCCCCACACGCTCGGATTGCGCTTCAATCCAGTCACCGGAGCGCTGCTGGTGCTCGATTTCGGCGCCGGCAAGGTCCTGCGGGTCGACCCCGTGAGCGGAGTGTCGGCGGACTTCACGCCGGCGATCCCGGGCTCCGGCCTCAATGCGCTGACCTTCGATAAAGTCGGCAACGTCTACTTCTCCGATTCGTTTCTCGGCGTAATCTGGAAGACCGGCCCCCACGGCGGGACACCGGTCGCCTGGGCGACCAACCCGTTGCTCGGCCCGGGCAGTGGCCTGACGCCGCCGTTCGGCGCAAACGGCGTCGAGTTCAACAATGCCGGCAACGTGCTCTATGTGGCCAACACGGCGTTCCACCAGATCATCCAGATTCCCGTGAAGACGGACGGCAGCGCAGGCTCGCCGTCGGTCTTCATCACCGGCATCAATGCGCCGGATGGAATAGCGATCGATCGCGACGACAACATCTGGATCTGCGCCAACCAGGAGGATGACATCGTTGTCATCGACAAGACTGGCAAGGTGATCGCCAAGCTCGGCGACTTCGATGGCTTCAACAGGGACGGCGTGGCGCGCGGCCTGTTGTTCCCAGCGAGCCTCGCTTTCTCGCTCGACGGCAAGAAGCTCTACGTCTCGAACTTGACCTTGTTCCTGCCGTTCGCAGGCGCGTTGCCAGCGGTCGATTCGGCGTGGACGCTGCAGGCCAAGCACTACACGGTGTCCGTGCTCCCGGCGGTGATTCCGCCATTAGAGCGCCACCGCGATTAGATCGGGGTCCCGCGGTCGATGGGCGGCGCGCTGTTCGTGGAGTCGTTGTGCACCCGAGCCGTTTACCGAGCTGCCCATTGCCGTGCGCAGATAGTTCCGGAATATTGCGTGCCCGATCTTGCGCTCGAATACCGCGTGGCGTGCCGCGTTCGCGAAGCGCGCCACGCTGCTTCTCAATCGCGCGTGCGCCAAGCGATCGAGGTTCGCAATGCCAGCGAGTTCCGCCCGATATCAGGCAAAAGGTCTTCAGATCACGCGCAGCACCTACGCGTTGTTCTGATCGTGAGCATTTGAACGGGTCTGCTCATGGCACATCTGTATGGACCGGCCGTGCGTTGCAAGTCGAATATGACGGTCTGGAGATAATTGGTCTTGCTCATCTGTATTCGGCCCTTTGAAGGGGGCATTGCTCCCGGCCATCACGGATAT
>JBATYU010000032.1:0-3631 GCA_049674245.1 Bradyrhizobium sp.
CGTCACGCATGCCCGGAGGGGCCGCGGGCGGCGACGGCTGCGTCTGCTGCGCGGTCTGGGCCGGCGGCGTGGTGCCCGCCTGGTTGATGCTGGAGTTATTCAGCCCGTAGAACACCGCGCCCAAGACCAGCGCGATGGCGAGCGCGAACAACGCGATCTTGCCGCTGGAGGCGGGACCCTCTTCGAGTTCCGGATCCGGCTGTAGCTCGGTGTCGTAACGAGCGGCGCGGCCAAAATCATCATCACTCAGATTGGAACGATAGGGATCGTCAGGAATGCGTTGGTTGGCCATGGATCGGTTCCTCCTTTAGTCGTAGACAACCGGCCGAGCCCGCCCGGGGTTCCCGGAAAAGGGCAGTTGTGAACAGGCATTTTCCGGCCGGTTCAGGATGAAACCCGCGACGCGAACCGCTAAAAAATCGGAAATGCCGAAATTCGTCTTGAACCGGGACGAACGCTGGAAGCGTTCATGGCAGTTTCCGGGCTTTGGCGACCTCTTCCGCCGTCACCACGGGGGCGGCATTACCCCAGGAATTGCGGATGTAATTGGTGACATCGGCGACTTGCTGATCCGACAAGTCTCTGGCGTAAGAGGGCATCGACCCGGTGTTGGGCGCACGCGGCGTCGTCACCGTCTGCGCGCCATCGAGGATGACGCGCAAGGTGCTGGAGGGATCGGCCGATTGCAACAGCGCGTTGCCGGGCAGCGGCGGATAGATCCGCGGCGCACCCGAGCCATCGGGTTCATGGCAGGCGCGGCAGTAGTGCGTGTAGATTTGTTCGCCGTCTTTCATGCCCTGTTCCGGCGGAGGGCTCACCGTAGGTTCCGGCGGGCCGGCCGGCAGCGACTTCAGATAAACGGCTATGGCGCGGACATCGGCATCGCTCATTTTGGAGGTCGCATTGACGACGACTTCGGCCATCAGGCCGTCGGCATGGCTTTTGCCGTTGCGGCCGCTTTTCAGGTATTCGGCGATGTCATCGACGCTCCATGATTTCAGCCCGCTACGCTCGGCGGCATCAAGCCGCGGTGCGAACCAGCCCAGGACAGAGCTTCCGGTAAAGGCTGAGCCGCGTTTGTCGGCGCCAAAGATGTTCTTCGGCGTGTGGCACGCGCCGCAGTGGGCGATGCCTTCGACCAGATAGCGGCCCCGATTCCATTCCGTGCCTTTGGCCTGATCTGGCTCCAAAATACCGGGCCGGAAGAACAGGTAATTCCAGGCGTGCATCAGCACGCGGAAGTTCAGGGGAAAACGCAGCTCCGGCGGCGGCGCCTCGTTATGGAATGGCGTCAGCGTCGCGAGGTAGGCGCGGATCGAGGCGATGTCGGGGCGCGTCAATTTTGTGAAATAGGGGTAGGGGAAGGCCGGGTAGTAGAGCGAGCCGTCGGGGTCTGCGCCAAAACGCAGGGCGCCATAGAAATCGGCATCGCTCCAGTCACCGATACCGGTATCGCGATCCGGCGTGAGGTTCGCCGAGTAAATCCCGCCGAAGGGGGTGTCGATCCTTTTGCCTCCGGCGAACGGCTTGGCCGGATCGGCGGTGTGGCAGCTCGCGCAATCGCCGGCTTCGACCAGCGCCTTGCCGTGCGCGATCGTCTCCGCCGAGGGCTCGGCTGCGGCTGCGCCAGTGGCGAATGCACTGCACAAAAAAACACACGCGAGAATCGCCCGCATCAGAGGATGGCCTCCTGCCTCGTCCCCGCATTATAGGGGGGTTACGTCGTTTCGCGACAGTGCTTGGTGGCGACACAAACCAAAAACCGACCACGTCATTTCCGGCACGAAATTGCGATTCCTGGAAGCAGAGCAGATCCGTCCAGATTTCTGGTGCGCGAGCGCCGAAAAACCGACATAGAGTAGCAATCGGGACAGGCCTGACTAGCTAAAAACAACGGGCAGAGGAAGCTCAAGAGGGCGGAATGGGTATCAACCAGGGTCCAATCAGTCTCGATCAAAAATACACGCAATCCACCGGCCACGTCTTCCTGACCGGCATCCAGGCGCTGGTCCGCCTGCCGATGGCGCAAATCCGCAGGGATCGCGCCGCCGGCCTCAACACCGCGGGCTTCATCTCGGGTTACCGTGGTTCACCGCTCGGCGGCTATGACCAGCAGCTCTTCGCGGCAAGAAAACATCTCGAACAATACAACATCAAATTCCAGCCCGGGGTGAACGAAGACTTAGCCGCAACCGCGATCTGGGGCTCGCAACAGCTCAATCTCTCGCCCGGCGCCAAACATGATGGCGTGGTCGGCATCTGGTACGGCAAGGGACCCGGCGTCGATCGCTGCGGCGACGTATTCCGCCACGGCAATGCCGCAGGCTCGGCCAGGAATGGCGGCGTGCTGTGCCTTGCCGGCGACGACCACGGCGCGAAATCCTCCACCGTGCCGCATCAGTCCGACCACGCCTTCATCTCCGCGCTGATGCCCTATCTCTATCCCTCCAGCATCCACGAAATGATCGAGATGGGCCTTTTGGGTATCGCGATGTCGCGTTACTCCGGATGCTGGGTCGGCATGAAGGTGATCACCGAGACCGTGGAGACCACGGCCGAGATCGACCTTTCCGACGAGATGACGCCGTTCATCCTTCCAACCGATTTCGAGATGCCGCCCGGCGGTCTTAACCTGCGCTGGCCCGACGATCGCTACGAGCAGGACCGCCGGCTGCAGGACTATAAAGGCTTTGCCGCAATCGCGTTCGCCCGCGCCAACAGGGTCAACCGCGTCACCATGGACTCGCCAAATGCCCGTTACGGCATCATGGCGTCCGGCAAGAGCTATGAGGATATCCGCCAGGCGCTACGCGAACTCGGCGTCACGCCGGAGGTCGCAGCCCAAATCGGACTGCGGCTTTACAAGATCGGCATGCCATGGCCGCTGGAGCCGGAAGGGGTGCGGCAATTCGCGGTCGGGCTCGAGGAAATCTTCATCGTCGAGGAGCGGCGCGAGATCGTCGAAAACCAGGTCAAGCAGGAGCTGTTCAACTGGCGCGACGATGTCCGCCCGCGCATCGTCGGCAAGATGGACGAGCACGACAAGCGCTTTTTGACCTTCGCGGCGGAACTCAGCGTGTCCTCGCTCGCGAGCTCGCTGACCGAGCGGCTGTTGCGGCTCAACCTCAACCCCGAGATCGCGGAAATGCTGCGCGCCAAGGCCGACTGGTTCAACGGCCGCGAAGCCACCCAGATGCAGGCGGTGGCGCCGATCACCCGCACGCCGTATTTCTGCTCGGGCTGTCCGCACAACACCTCGACCAAGGTGCCGGAAGGCAGCCGCGCCTTTGCCGGCATCGGCTGCCATTTCATGGCACTGTGGATGGACCGCAGCACCGAGACGTACACCCATATGGGAGGCGAGGGCGTGCCCTGGGTTGGCGTCGCGCCCTTCACCAAGGAAGAGCACGTCTTCGCCAATCTCGGCGACGGCACCTATTTCCACTCCGGCAGTCTTGCCATCCGTCAGGCAGTCTCTTCCGGCGCCAACATCACCTACAAGATCCTCTATAACGACGCGACCGCGATGACCGGCGGCCAGCATGTCGACGGCGAATTGTCGCCACAACAGATCACCTTCCAGCTTCACTCCGAAGGCATCCGCGAGATCTATCTGGTCTCGGAAAATCCG
>JBATYU010000033.1:0-5254 GCA_049674245.1 Bradyrhizobium sp.
TCGAAGCACTGCGTTCTCAGCTTCAAGCCGCAACGTCGACTTGAATGGCGAGGCCAGGACGGCCAGAACGAAACAGAGCAGCCCGATCATTCCGCCAGCTTAGGCGATTCCATCACGTCATCAACTCGAATACGGTTTTCGGTACACACAAGTGCGATGAACGAACGACAGACCTATGGAGACGCAGTAGCCTACAGCCATCGCTTAGATGGCGCGCCGACCCTGATCACGCGCTCATTGCCGAAATCCCAAATCGGTATCACCAAGATATCGTGTGGTCCCGAGCACATAGGCATGAAAGCCAAAATTCCGGCGGAGGATACGTTCGTCGTCGCGCTTCACTTGACCGAAGTCGCGCGCCACGAATTGTGGAGCAACGGCCGCCCGGTGAGATCTCGCAAGGTCACGCGGCCCAATTCGGTGAGGATCGTGAATTTGGGATCGGAGTATTCATCGTATGTTGCCAGCCCGCACGAAGCCCGCCTTCTATATTCCAAAGGCTGTCCTCGACGGGTTTACTGACGATGCGGGCGGTCCGCCCATTGCCGATCTCCACTGCACGCCCGGCATCATGGATGCTGTTATCGCACATCTGGGAGACGCTCTTCTTCCGGCTCTCGAACTTCCCGAAGAGGCTTCCGCTCTCTTCGTCGATCAGGTCGCGCTCGCAATCACGGCGCATCTAAGTCGAAGCTATGATGGGTTTATCGAACGCGAGATCGTTCGGCCGCGTGGACTTTCTATTCTTCAGGAACAACGCGCAAAGGAGTGTCTGGCGAGCAACTTGAGCGGTGATATCCTCATAGCGGAAGTAGCGAGGGTGTGCGGACTCTCGCGCGGCCATTTCACACGCGCGTTTCGCGTGACGACGGGCATGGCGCCACACAAATGGCTTCAGCTACTCAGGATACAGCAGGCCAAAACGCTGCTGCTCGAATCGTCCATCTCGACCGCCGAGATCGCAGTCATTTGCTGATTTGCCGATCAGAGCCATTTGACGCGGGTTTTTACCCGGCTCGTTGGTGCGCCGCCGTCTAGATGGCGTAGGCAACATAAGGGCCAGAGAACGAGCGGTTGCGTGATACCGAATGGCAAACAAGGCTGGCTCGACGAGACGCAATGAATTCTTGCGGCCGGCAGGATCAAATAGTTTTGTGGCAGCGCTACAGCAGCGGTTTGCCATCGGGCCCAAACCGCTCAATCCTGGCGGCACCATCCGGGTCGATGACGGCGTTTAGCCGCCTGACGCCTCGAGAGTCGATCAGGACGATCCCGGACGCGCCAGCATCACTCAGGAACAGATAGCTAGAAGCACCGCCCGAGCGATCAAACTTAACGTGAGCACCTTTGCCATCTATTCCGAGGACGGCTGTCGGCCCATTTGCATTGATATTTGCCAGTTTGATCGAGGGACGTCCGTCGCCATCAAGCGACACCTCGCTCCCCAGTCTGCCGTCTGAACGAAACAGATGTATTTTTGGGGTTCCGCCTTTCGCCGACAGCAGCAAGCGGAGATGACCCTGTTCATCGACGATCCGAACTTCCGGTGTAACAATGGGTGGAGCAGTTGCGTCCATTTTTAACTCCGCAGGTGTAAACGCCGTTATGTGTCCTCGTAAGGCTCTATTGCGTCCTTGGCACGCCGCGTCTTACCGAATGGCAGTATTTTTGGACTTTCATCGCATCGACTCGAGAGGCGGAACGTTCGGATGCATAGACAAGCGCTTTTTCCCCCGGCATAAGCCCGACCCAATCTACGGGCCAATATGCTCCAATTCCAACGCCAAGAAGTGACGTACGACCGGAGGATCTGGCCCGATGTGAAACTGCGTTGTTTCCCGCTGAATATCCGCATCGGCATTCGACAGGCGATGGTGCTGGCGTAGATGCTCTGCCCATGACTCGACCAAGAACCATTCCACGATGCGCTCCGAATCCGCGGCATCTTCCGTGATGCCCCAGCCGTAGGCTCCGTCGCGCCGGCGTGCCTGCGATAGCCGCTTCAAGCACTGGAAGAACTTCAAACGGTCGTCCTTCGCGATGCGATATTCGATCAGGACGAGCACCGGCCCACGATCATGCTCGACAGGATCGGCGGTCAAGGGTTCGGGCCAGTAATTCGACGGCTTCAGATCGGCTTCGCCTGCCGGCAGCTTGATGCGATGGAGAATGAAGGCAACAACGAAGAGCCCGCAAGCGCTGACCAGGAGCGTCGCCGGCACGCTCAAGGCCCCGGCCACTATTCCCCATCCGAGACTTCCGCCAGCCATGGCCCCATTGACGATCATCAGATAGACGGCAAGGCCCCGGCCGCGAACCCAGTTAGGCAGGATCGCCTGCGCCGCGCCGTTGAGCGTCGTCAGCGCGACAATCCACGCGCCGCCAAGCCCAATCAGGATCACGACGGCAAGCCATCGCGGCGGGGCGAGAGCCAGCACCGCCATGGTGATGGCGGCGATGATCGCGGCGCCGAGCAACAAGCCATCAGCGTCGAAACGGCGGCGCAGTTGCGGCAGGACCAGCGCACCGAGGATAGCGCCCGCGCCGACCGCACCGAGCAGGATGCCGTAGAATCCGGCGTTGCCGCCGAGAAGTTGCCTGGCGATGATCGGCAGGAGCGCCCACAGGACACTTGAGAAAGCAAAAAATATCGCCGCGCGCATCAGCACCACATGCAATTCGCGGCTTGAGCGAACGAAACGGAGTCCGGCCCTGAACGCCCCGAAGAAGCGTTCCGACAGTTCGTCATCCGCGCTGGGCGCACGTCGCCACCATGCGAGAGCGGCGACGACGACAAAATCACTCACGACGTCGGCACTGTAGGCCACTGCGGCGCCCAGCGCGGCCAGCAGCAGGCCGCCCGCGGCCGGTCCGATCGACCGCGCTATGTTGAAACCTAGCGAGTTCAGCGCCACCGCGTTCTTCAGGTCTTGCCTGGGGACAAGCTCGGGTACGATCGACTGCCAGGTCGGGCTCGCGAGGGCTGCGCCGACACCGCCGACGAACGTCAGCGCCACAAGCAAGCCGACCGTCAACGCGCCGGTATAGGACAGCAGCATCAGCGTGGCGCTGACCGATGCGAGCACGAGTTGCATGGTAATCAGAAGCTTGCGCCGGTCGAGAATGTCTGAAAGGACGCCCGCTGGAATCGCGAGAAGGAATATTGGTATCGTGCTCGCCGCCTGAATCATTGCGACCGCCGCCGGCGCGCTCGACAAATCGGTGACAAGCCAGGCGCTGGCAACGTCGCGCATGAAGCTGCCGGTGTTGCCCAGTACCGTCGCGACCCAGAGTACGACGAACGTCGTTTGACGGAATGGCGCGAACCCGCTCGTAACCGGCATCGGATCACCGGCGGTACTTTTTGTGCCCTCAGTCACGGCGAAGGCTACGGATCGGACGCATGACTTCGTTCACGCAGGTCGTACCAGGCGACAAGCAGGAATCCCCCGACGAGGCCAAGATGTTCGAAGAACGAATTGGCAGCCATGAAGCGCTCCGGAGGCGCCATTTCCCAAAAGCGGTTAGCGACGAAGGTAGCAAAGAAGGTGAAGCCCGCAAGCGCCAATGCGCCCAACCATCGATAAAACCCAATCAAAATCAGGATAGACGCGACAATTTCCATGACGATCGTCGCGACGGCAAGCGGTGCGGCCGGCGACAGTCCGAAATGATTCATCTCGGCGATGGCGCTGGAAAAATCCGCCGCCTTGTCGAAGCCGCCCTGCAGATACGCCGCACACAGGCCCAGAAGGGCGATCCAGCGTATGACGGGCGCTGCAAGTATCGGACGGAGGAGTTCAACCATCCTTGCGTTCAGCGTATCGATCGCGTTCATGTCGAAATTCTTTCGCTGGCTCATTTGGCTAGTCGAGAAAAACTAGCCAGGCAGGCGGGTCCGCCGTGTAGATCCTCGCCTCCACGGACATACCAGGCGAGATCCAGTGCAGGGCCTCGCCTGGATCGTTGAATGTGATCTTGACCGGAACGCGCTGCACCACTTTGACGAAATTGCCGGTCGCATTCTCGGGCGGCAGCAACGCGAATTGCGAACCCGTACCGCGCTGGAGGCTGTCGACGCGCCCCTCAAGGCGCAGACCCGGGAAGGCGTCAACCCGGATCGTCGCGCGCTGGCCGGGACGCACGTTGGTCAGCTGTGTCTCCTTGAAGTTGGCTGTTATGTAAAGCGTGTCGGGAACGATCGAGAGCAGCACCTGCCCGGGTTGTACGTAGTTTCCTGCTTCCACTGTCTTGTTCGCGACGCTGCCAGCTTCTGCCGCGCTTATCTTTGTATAGGAAAGGTTGAGCTGGGCCTGCGCAAGCGCTGCCTGCTGGCGTTCGACGGCGGCTCTCGCCTGGAGCTTCTGGGTTTCGAGCACGACCTGGTGGGCGCGGGCGGCATCGTGCGCTGCCTGATCATGTTGCACGGTGGCGCGGCGTTGCCCGACATCGGCCTCCGCCTGCTGAAGCCGTTCGACCGTTCCGGAGCCAGTGCTCGCAAGCGACTTGTAGCGATCGAACTGCTGTTGCGCGAAATCGAGCAGCGCCTGATCGCCGTCGATCGCCGACTGGCTCTCCGCGACGATGGCATGCTGCTCTCGAATCTGCGCCTCGATATTGTCGGCGTTAGCCTGCGCACTCTTGAGATCAGCGTTGGCGATATCAACGGCGACTTGAAAATCCCTCGGATCCAGTTGGATCATCAGTTCGTCGCGCGCGACCCTGGAATTGTCGTTGACTTTTAGTTTTGAGACATAGGCGGCCACCTTCGGCACGATCGAAACCACATGCGCGTTCACGTAAGCGTCGTCGGTGGACACCTGCCAAAAGCCCGGCACATAAAAATACAAACCCACCCCGACAACGACCGCAATTAGGGCGCCAACGATCAAGGAGCGCGGGTTCGGCCCGCCGCCGTGCGGAAGTGCCGCCTTGATCTCCGGCGCCCTGCCCCGCGGAGGAACTGATGGGGACGATGTCTCTTTGAGGATAGTTTGATCGGTCATGCCGGATAGGTCCTCATTTCTTGATCACCGGCGGGGTGGGTGGAATAATCGGGACGATGCAGAGCGTGATGATCCCGATAACAGCCATGAACAGGAAGGCATCGGCATATGCGAGCGTCGCCGCCTCGCGACCACCGACCTCAGCCAGCAGTTTGGTGGCGATCTGTTGGCTCTTGAGGGTCGAATAGCCTCCCCGAGAAAGGATGACGTCCGAAGCGGTCGTCATCCAATTTTGCATGACCTGGTTC
>JBATYU010000034.1:0-2694 GCA_049674245.1 Bradyrhizobium sp.
ACCAGGCCATAATCCGCGACCTGGAATATCGGCGCGTCCTCGTCCTTGTTGATCGCGACGATCACCTTGGAATCCTTCATGCCGGCGAGATGCTGGATCGCGCCGGAGATACCGATCGCGACATAAAGTTCCGGCGCCACCACCTTGCCGGTCTGGCCGACCTGCCAGTCGTTCGGCGCATAGCCGGCATCGACCGCGGCGCGCGAGGCGCCGACGCCGGCGCCGAGCTTGTCGGCGAGCGGCTCGATATATTTGGCGAAATTCTCGCGGCTCTGCATCGCGCGGCCGCCGGAGACGATGATCTTCGCCGACGTCAGTTCGGGGCGATCGCTTTTGGCGACTTCCTCGCCGACAAAGCTGGAGAGGCCGGGATCGGCTGCCGATGCGGCATTCTCGATCGGGGCGCTGCCGCCGGTGCCTGTTGCCTGGAAGGTGGAGGTACGCACCGTGATGACCTTCTTGGCATCCTTTGATTTCACGGTCTGGATCGCGTTTCCGGCATAGATCGGCCTCTCAAAGGTGTCGGGCGAAATCACCTTGATGATTTCCGACACCTGCATGACGTCCAAGAGCGCCGCGACGCGCGGCATCACGTTCTTGAAGCGCGAGGTCGCGGGCGCGACGATGGCGTCGTAAGACGGCGCCAGCGCCACGATCAGCGCGGCCAGCGGCTCGGCAAGATCGTGCGCGTAGGCGTCGCCTTCGGCGAGCAGCACCTTCTTCACGCCGGCAAGCTTGGCAGCGGCTTCGGCCGCCGCCTTGGTGCCCTGGCTACCGCCGGCAACGAGAACATGCACCTCGGCGCCCAGTTGGGTAGCCGCAGTCAGCGCCTTGTTGGTCGCGTCCTTCAGGGTTTCGCGATCGTGTTCGGCCATCAGCAACGTAGTCATCAGAGCACCCCGGCCTCGTTTTTGAGCTTCGACACCAGTTCCGTGACGTCCTTGACCTTGACGCCGCCCTTGCGGCCCGGGGGTTCCGATGTCTTGAGGATTTCGAGATGGGCGGTCAGATCGACGCCGTAATCGGCGGCGCTCTTCTCGGCGATCGGCTTTTTCTTGGCCTTCATGATGTTGGGCAGCGAGGCGTAGCGCGGCTCGTTCAGCCGCAGATCTGTAGTTACGATCGCAGGTCCCTTGAGTTTCACCGTCTGCAGGCCACCATCGACTTCGCGCGTCACCTTGAAATCGGAACCGTCGACTTCGAGCTTGGACGCAAAGGCCCCCTGCGACCATCCGAGCAACGCCGCCAGCATCTGGCCGGTCTGGTTGGAGTCGTCGTCGATCGCCTGCTTGCCGAGAATGATGAGGCCCGGCTTCTCCTCGTCGGCGACGGCCTTGAGTATCTTCGCGACCGCCAGCGGCTCGACATTGCCTTCGGCCTTGACCAGGATGCCGCGGTCGGCGCCCATGGCAAGGCCGGTGCGGATGGTCTCGGAGGCCTGCGCGGGTCCGATCGATGCCACCACGACTTCGGTCGCCTTGCCGGCCTCCTTCAGGCGCAACGCTTCCTCGACCGCGATTTCGTCAAACGGATTCATCGACATCTTGACATTGGCCAGTTCCACGCCCGATCCGTCGCTCTTGACGCGGACCTTGACGTTGAAATCGACCACCCGCTTTACCGGCACCAGAACCTTCATCGATCCTCTTTCGCTTGATTTTTTAGGGTTTTGATCAGCTTAGCGTGGAACCTAAAGCTCCCGCCTATCCCGGTCAACGCGCGCGGGGCAAAAATCGCCCATTGTGGCACTTGAGGCGGATTGAGCATGATCTCCGCGCAAACGCGTTCCGCGTTTGCCGCAGGGAAAACCGGTACCCACCCCGCTATCCAAGTGCGGGGCAGGCTTTTTCCGGATCATGCTCTAACGGTTCTGGCCGGGCACCCAGAGCACGTCGCCGGCGCCGTTATCGTTCGCCGAACGGCTGGCAACGAACAGGAAATCCGACAGGCGGTTCATGTACTGGATCGCGGCATCGCCGACCGGCTCGTCGGGCTTGGCCGCGAGTTCCACCATGATCCGTTCCGCCCGGCGGCATACCGTGCGCGCCAGATGGAGGTACGCCGCAGCCGGCATTCCACCCGGCAGCACGAACGAGGTCAACGGCGCCAAATTCGCGTTCAGGCTGTCGATGTCGCGCTCCAGCCGCTCGACCTGGCTCGACACTACCCGCAACCGCTCGGCCTTGCCCTCGCGCTGGGGTACCGCGAGGTCAGCACCGAGATCGAACAGATCGTTCTGGATCAGGCCCAGCATCGCGTCGAGTTCGCGCGCGTCGGCCAGATGCAGGCGCGCGACGCCGATCACGGCGTTGGTCTCGTCGACGGTCCCATAGGCGCTCACCCGCAGATCGTATTTCGGACGGCGCTCGCCAGAGCCGAGCGCGGTGGTGCCGTCATCGCCGGTTCGCGTGTAGATCCGATTGAGCACGACCATGTCTTTGCCCTCTAGCGTCCCATCGCCCAGACCGTGAGCATGGTGATGACGATCGCGACAAACTGCAACAGCACCCGCAACCGCATCAATTTCTGCGACCGGTTCGGCGAGCCGCCGCGCATCATATTGATGAGACCAAGCAGCAGCACCAGCGCGACGGCGCCGACCGCTACGGGGAGCAGTATAGAACTCAGAAAGGAAGCCATCGAACGTCAATAACACCGTGCAGGGCGCAGGGCCATCGCACCCGAACGGGCCGC
>JBATYU010000035.1:0-2324 GCA_049674245.1 Bradyrhizobium sp.
CGGAGGATTGCGCGCAGGCGGCAAGCGACGCCGCACCGAGCGCTGCGGCAAACAGTCGGACGATTTTCCGGACGCGAACGGCCGCAACCGAGCGCGCGTCCGCACCATGGCCTGCGTCACGATCGACGCACACGGTACCGGCACAGCCGATGGAAGACATATCGCATCCCCAATCTGCGCCCCCAACCAACGCCCCACTCCGACCCGCCGTCAGGGCGGGCTGCAATCGGGGCGGAACGGTGACCAAGTGGGACCGTGCACAGGCGATTTCAGGCAAGGTGTGATCATTGCGCCACAGCCGGCGAGGCAGCGCTTGCGTTCACGTCTACCGGCCGCGAACCGATTGCCCGTCGTAGCGAATGTCAAATCCACTCCGCTGGAGGGGGCGCGGCAAAATCATGCGAACTTCGGATTCAGTGCACCAGGCGCCCGTCAGCCTTGGACCAGGCGCCACGGCTGGCCTGGGTCGCGCTCCAGAATGGCGCCACGCGCGCCGAAGGGCTCCGCCGTCACGCCGCGCACCCAGAGCTCGATGCGCTCGGCTTCGAGCTGGACGAAGATCGAGGTCTCGTCGTCGGCACCGCGGGAAAGAATTGGTTCCAGGCCGGCTGCCAGCGCGCCCGCAGCAGCGCGCGGTCGGCGACGATCACACCGCGCCCGATCAGGGTGACGTAGCCGTCGTCGGCGTCATGTTGATAGACCACGCTCAGCCGGCCGGTCCAGCCGATCTCCCGCGCCTTGCGCGAACCGCCTGCCGGACATGCTGCGGACATGCTGCGGACATGCCAAATTCAACGCGAATAACCCAGAACGGACACTGGGAGCACCGTGGTTTCTCTTTGCCAAGCCGTTCATCAGTATTAAATTTCACGGAAACCCTTCCGCCAACGGCGGTCGGGGGAAACTATAGCCGGAACTGCCGGTTGAAGTTCCGGGAACAACGGAGGCTTCGGAAATGAGGAAAACAGTATTGGCGTTAGGGACCGCTGCCACCATCGGTGTCTCTGCCTTGGTGGCCCCGTCACCAGCTCAAGCGTGGCGAGGTGGTGGCTGGGGTCCTGGACTCGCGGCCGGACTAATTGGAGCGGCGGTGATTGGTGGCATAGCCTCCAGCGCCTACGCCTACGGCCCGGGTTACGGCTACTATGGCGGACCGGGCTACGGCTATTATGGCGGACCGGGCTACGGCTATTATGGCGGCTATGCCCCTGCGTATTACGGCGGCTACGCCCCAGCGTACTACAGCTACGGCTACGCCCCCGCATACTACGGTGGATACCGGTCGGGTTACTATGGTCCCGGGTATCGGCGCGTTATTCGCCCCGCATACGCCTACTACGGCTCCAGGTACTATCGCTATCGTTGGTGATCGCCAGCGGCGCGCCTGAAGTCCGGACAACGAAAGGTCGCAGGTGGCCGCGGCCTGTTTTGTGCCCGCGGGTGCTTGAGTGATCGTAGCGAGCGGCGAGACGACCGTGAGCATTGACGTCGGCGGCAGACAAAGACCGATGGCCGGCGTGTCTCCTGTTGGCACTTTCGGACATGGCGCGATGTCCGACGTGAGTCCGTTACGCGCACCAAAGCGGATGTCCGCCGACCACTCCAAATTTATGGGTTCACGCCCTAATGTCCTTTCGAATCCGAAGTTCGCTAGAGAGGGCGCGGCAAAATCATGCGAACTTCGGATTCGGGATACCAAGCCGCCGTCAGGCTTCGAACAGGTGCCACGGCTGGCCGGGGCCGCGCTCCAGAATGGCGCCACGCGTGCCGAAGGGCTCCGCCGTCACGCCGCGCACCCAGAGCTCGATGCGCTCGGCTTCGAGCTGGACGAAGATCGAGGTCTCGTCGTCGGCACCGGCGGGAAAGAATTGGTTCCAGGCCGGCTGCCAGCGCGCCCGCAGCAGCGTGCGGTCGGCGACGATGACACCGCGCCCGATCAGGGTGACGTAGCCGTCGTCGGCGTCATGTTGATAGACGACGCTCAGCCGGCCGGTCCGGCCGATCTCCCGCGCCTTGCGTGAACCGCTGCGGGTGAGGAATAGAATGCTGAAGGGATCCTCGGGCGACGGCGATTTTTGTGGACCCGATTTTTGTGGACCCATGGGCCGCGCGTTGATGCTGCCGTCCTCGGCGATGGTCAGCGCCCAGCAATAGCGCGCCTTTGCCATAGTCGTCGCCGCCGCCGCCAGCAGTTGCTCGAGCGACGCAGATTCTGCCTTCATGGCGCACCTCCAATGAACCGAAGGCCACCTTAGTACAATATGGGGTTATGACTCGTCATTGCGAGCGAAGCGAAGCAATCCATCCGCCGCCTAGTGAAAGAA
>JBATYU010000036.1:0-9554 GCA_049674245.1 Bradyrhizobium sp.
CGAAATGACGCGAATGGGATGGACCGGCCGTGCTCCTGCCCCGAGCGACCGACAGAATCGGTTCGGGGGCTTTGTAGCACGAGGAGCACATGCCATGACTTGCAAGAAAGACGTCGCCGTTGTCCGCACAATTGGTATCGATACCGGCAAGAACACGCTGCACATGATTGGCCTGAATGAGAAAGGGGCGATCGTTCTGCGTGAGAAAGTTTCCCGGAACCGAATTGCCGCACGTCTTGTGAACATACCGCCATGCCTCATCGGGATCGAAGCTGGCATGGCCACTCACTACATGTCCCGGGATTTGCTTGCGCTTGGTCACGAGGTCAAACAGGTGCCGCCGGCTTATGCCAAGCCGTTTCGGCAAGGCCACAAGAACGACTTCCGAGACGCTCACGCGGTTGCGGAAGCCGTGCAACGACCTTCAACGCGCTGCGTGCCGATAAAGACCGACGATCAATTGGACCTGCAGGCGCTTCACCGCGTGCGCTCTCGCCTCATCGGGGATCGGACCGCTGTGATCAATCAGGTCCGTGGTTTTCTTCTGGAGCACGGCATTGCCGTGAGGCAAGGACCTCGCTCTCTGCGGCAACAGCTGCCACAGATTCTAGCCACGCGCACCGACGTGCTATCGTCTCGGATGCTCAGGATCATTGGGGACATCGTCGACGACTGGAGATATCTCGACGATCGCATCGAAAGGGTAACGGATGAGATCGAAGGTCTGGCACGCACCGACGTGAACTGTGGGCAGCTGATCAGTGTTCCGGGCATCGGCCCGATCATTGCAAGCGCCACGGTGGCTGCGGTCGGCAATGGAACTGCCTTTGCGAAAGGGCGAGACTTTGCCGCTTGGCTTGGCCTGGTGCCGAAACAGATGTCGACCGGTGATCGCACGATCCTTGGCCGCATCACGAAGCGCGGAAACCGCTATCTGCGAATGCTCTTCGTCCAAGGCGCCCGCGCCATTCTGCTCCGACCGAAGAGTTGGGCAAAGCATAGCTTTGGACCCTGGCTCACGGCTGCGGCGCGGCGTCTACATCGCAACATTCTGACAATCGCGCTCGCCAACAAGCTGGCGCGGATCGCTTTGACTGTCTTGATCCAAGGCCGCAGCTACGAAACGCGCATCGCATCGGCAGCCGCGTAATTAAACTGAATAGCATCTACCGAGGGAGGCCAACGTGGATCGCTAACGCCAACGACCAGTACCCTGTAATTCCCGCCGAGGTTTGCGAGTTGGATGGAGGAGATGGAGAAACGGTCTGACCGTCACATCCGTGATCTGGTGGCACATACGGCCTTCAAGGGCCTAGACGCGAATGAGATCGGGTGCGCACGGATATCCGTGATGGCCGGGAGCAATTGCCCCCTTCAAAGGGCCGAATACAGATGAGCAAGACCAATTATCTCCAGACCGTCATATTCGACTTGCAACGCACGGCCGGTCCATACAGATGTGCCATAACCGGAAGTCGGCGAGCTTGGGCTGCGTGCTAATGAGTCCACGCCCTGCTAGACTGCCCTCAGATTCATTGGTGAACGGCAAGCACATTGCGGACCTGGTTTTGTGTGCCGAGCCGTGTTGCTCCTGAATTTATCCTCAGTTCAGCGTCCTGAGTTCGCCAACGGGTCAACCGGCCGCATTGGATTAAAAGGGTCCAATGCAATGAGGCTCGTCTCAACATGATCGCATTTGGGGCATTCGAACAATCGGCGTTCGAAACCAATTGGCCCCGGAGAAACGCGTTCCAGCATCATCCGCGCGTGGCAACGAGAGCAGCGAGGGCGCTCAAAAGCGCTCATGAATTCTCGGGATAGGGGCACGGTGTTTCCCTGCATTCAATGGAAGCGTTACCAGCGCCCACGCCAGCCGCCGCTCCACCTGCTTCCCCATCCGCTGCCACCTCGAAAGAGTCCAACTACGAGGAGAAGCAAGATCGCACCGATGGTAGCGTTGACGATTGCGCTGATCACTCCCGTACCGAGATGGAGGCCTAGCTGAGGCAGTAACCAGCTTCCGATAAAGGCGCCTAAAATCCCGACAATGAGGTCGCCAATGATCCCAAAGCCGGTCCCTCGCACGATTTGACCTGCCAACCAGCCGGCTACGAGGCCCACGAACAATATGACCAACAGGCTTTCACTCGACATATGCACGGTGCCACCTCGGCATTTTGGTTCAGGCGCCGCATTACAAGCTGATTTGCTGCCGCTGTCTGTGCAAATTTGATCAGGCTAGTGCGGTTTTGCATTTGGCTCCGACCCGCGAGCCAGAAATCTCCAGAAATTGTCACCTGCGTCCGAACAGCCCGCCCACCACGCCGCCGATCAGGCCGCCCGGACCGCCGCCACCACTGCGGTGATGGTGCGCAGCACCCCCCTCGCGACGACGGGCCGGATGGTCGCCATCGGATTTGTCGGGGCTGGCATTCGCCGCTGACACGGTTTCGGACAGCAGAGCCTTATGCTGCAGCGTGTTGAGGAAGCCGGTCTTGGGATAGCCGCGTGCCGCCTGCCAGCGCGTGATAACGGCGCGCGTCGACTCGTCGAACGTTCCGTTGACCTTGGTGTCGAAGCCGAGACCGGTCAGTCGGCGCTGCACGGCACGTCGTTTTCCCTTGTCGAGGCCGATCTGATCTTCGGTTTCCTGAGTTGCTTCGTCGGCAGAGGGCGCCGGATCGGTAGAGGTCGCCCGATCGAATGCCGACAGATTGCGGGTGGTCGTGCTCGGACCGTTCGCCAGCGAGGCAATCCGCGCCAAGGCGATCGATTTGAATTGACCGTTGGGATAGCTAGTCAGATAGGCACTTAGTTCTTCAGGCCTGTTCGAATCCTTGATCGAACGCCAGAACTCCAGCTCAACTTCCGAAGCGGCGCCGACCGTGGATACTGGCGTATTCTGAGCAACGGCGGCGGAAGCGGCCGCGGGCGGCGCAACCGGATTGAGGTACACAGCGCCGATCAAGTTGGTATGCCCCCAAGGCAGTTGCCCCTTCTTGGTCTCTTCATTGACCTCTGCGCGAACCTGCGTCATCGCCTGCTGAATCTCGACGCCGGGCTGCGTAATATTGGCCATCAGCGCCCGGGTGAACGGGCTATTGCCTTCTTGGCCATCAAGCGCGGTTTGTCCGGGACCGGCGGCGAACGCGATCAGGGTGCCTTCGCCGGATTTCATTTCGGCCAGCCCGGTCTGCACCGAAACACTGCGCGTGCCAGCTGCGGCCTTGATTCTCGCTGCAATGGGATTGTCACGGCAGGCATCGAGGAAAACCAGCTTAACCTTGGCGGCGGTCATGGTCTGATCGAGCGTGAGATCGACGTTGATCGCGTTACCAAGCTTGACGTCCATTTCCGATTTGATGTCGGCATCGACCGGAAGCAGGTAGTTGATGCCGTCAAGGACGATGCCATGGCCGGCATAAAAAAACACAGCAACATCCGCGCCTTGCGTTTTCTTGCCGAATTCGAGCAGCCGCTCGGTCATCTCTTGGCGGGTTAGATTGACACCCTCAACGACATCGAAACCCGCGTTGCGGAGCACGCCGGCCATCGACTTGGCATCGATCGGCGGGTTCGCAAGCGGCGCAACATTCTTGTAAATTCCGTTGCCGACGACAAAGGCGACACGCCGGTCGGCTTTGGCGGCATCCGCACTGATGAGAATTCCCAGGACGGACAATGCAAGGATCAAGACACGCATGGCCTATTCTTCCTTCATCCCGTCCAAACACACTCCCGGGAAAACTCGAAACTTCCGGTGGTGTCTAAATCATGGTTCAACTTGTCGCAGGGTAACTGTTGTCTGGATCACTTGTTCCGGAGTGCGCGTCGATTACTACACCGCATCGCACTAAACGATGGCAGTCGTGGCGGCGATGCCAGACCAGATCTCTATTGACGCACCACGCTCACCATTGCCGTGCCGCTGTCGATCATGTCGAGTTCAAGCGCCGCCGCGCGGCTCACGTCGATAATTCGACCACGACCATAAGGCCCGCGATCGGTGATGCGGACGACGACAGTCTTGCCATTGCGAATGTTGGTCACCAGCACCCTCGTGCCAAACGGCAATGTCCGATGAGCAGCAGTAAGCCCGGTCCGGCCGGTTACTTCGCCGCTTGCGGTCCGCCCGCCGCCATAGAATGCGGCACGACCGCTTTCGGCGTGAACCGGACAGATCGCTATCGATGATAAAGCCGCAGCCAATAAGAGCTTGACGAACATGATCTGATCTGAACGTCGGGCGATCTGCTAAGTTCCCTGAACCGCGTGCCGCATCAGTCAGCCAAAGCTGCAACTATCCTTGCCGCCGTTGGCGGTTGCGATTTCAGGTCTGTTTTCGCGCAAGCGCGATCAGCTTGCCGCGCCAATCGGCCAGCCAGGTTGCGAAAATTGAATCATAATCCTTGTCCCGACGCTGCTGGCTCGCCGGTCTCCTTAATTTGGATTCTCACCCATTGACCGGAAATAGTGCTCGGCGTGCTGGAAGTAATTCTCCGCCACGATCCGATCCCCGGCCAGAGCTTCGGCACGGGCGAGCGCCAGATAGCGTTCATAGTTTCTTTGGGCGTTTTGAGCGTTTCTCGCCTGGGGGCGGGGGAATCCGGAAGATTGATTTCTCCGGCTGGGCTGGGAGCTTCGCGGCATAGCGTTGGTCATCGCATTTGGGCGTGGCTGCGCCTTCGCGGGTTTAAATTCCGAAATGTGTTTCATGTTGGTCCGTATGCCGCTCCGGCGGAAGCCGGGCGACGTTCGTTCGAGGAATTGTCGAGTTGGGCGCCGCGGTGAAGGCAGCGATCAAGCTTTAATAGGAGCAGGAAGTTGGGCTCGGCACTCGATCAAGAACACACAGAGAGCTGGCCGAACGGATCCAGATCGACAAGACTCATATAGGAGGGCAAAGTGGCGATTTCAAGTGGCAGCTAGAGCAGCTGGCTCAACCTTCCCTTGGGCTTGGCATCTCAACGTTCACACGGCTGGCACGGCGCTGGTGGCTGTTACCGTTGCGGCACTGAACAGCTTTTCGAGCATCTGATGAAAATGTACATCGAGGGCGAAACGGACGAGCACCGCTTGACCGTCGAGGGGCTGTCTTACGTTCACAACCTCCATCAGGACATCGACTCCAGAAACTAGAGCACTATGTTGCCCTTTTGGGCGTCCCGCTGCTTCCGCAGGGAGTTTCTTCGCGTTATTTTCGCATTGGCGGCGCGGACTGCTTCCATCCTTGTCGGCTGTTGTTTCGGTTGCTGCGTCTTCGCTGCCTTTCCCACAGTTGGCATGATAGGCAGCCCTTGTGTCGGCATTGTCGAGCCGCGCTCAACGGGTTGCATCGTCATTGGGCCGGCAGATGTTGGCTTTCTTTTGGGCATCCTGAATACGGCGAGAGGATCGGTCAGGAAGACAACAACCTGCACGGAGAGACGTTCCGCTATTAAACAGCAATGGTTTCAAACAAATTCAGATTCAAGCTCCGAGTTATTGCCCGATAGCGTTCGTACCCGCTCGATTTCCTAGAACGTTGAACTCGGCCACACGTTCGCTGCCATTCTTTGACACGCCTCTTGGGTACTGGCCGCATTGCAATCCCCAAAGGCGTCTCCGCCTTATTTGGTGGCAGCTCTAAATCCCTGAAAGTGAGCCATATGGAGCAGCGAGTCTCGACCCGAAACGTCATGCTGGGTTATCACCGCTCCATCCCGGCAGCTATCGGTGACTGAGAGACGATTGCGCTCCCGCCTCATCTAAGGAATGCGTTATGCTCAATCGTTCCGTTCCCTCGTTTTTCCGTGGCAAGGCCACCAGCGAGCGCCCGTTTTGCATGGACTGCGAATCGCCGATGATCCTCTCACTTCTTGAGCCGGATAAGCCCGGCTTCGATCTGCGCACGTTCGCCTGCCTTGTGTGCGCCGCGACCGAAAGCATTGTCGTCCCCGTTGCACCGGCGTCACGGTGACCTGAGCTAACGTGGGCCCCAGCCCACGGCCGAGCTGAAAGGTGATGTCGCAGGGTAGTCGCGGCTCCTCGCGCGAATAAGCTGACGTGCCAAACCGCGCGAGGGAGTAAGAGCACCCGATACGAAATGTGAGTCTGTATAAAATTGACCACCTTTCGTTGCCGTCGCGCCCGCAAATGAAGATCAGTGCGCAGGGTTGATCGATGTCGGGGCGAGCCCGAGGTGCACGGCTTCAGTGGATGATGGAACGTACCGGCCCGCCCAGACGTTTCCTATTCAGGCGCCCGCGCTTTCATATTGAAACCGCGCATGCCTCGATCGGAGTACACAATGAATATTTTCTACATCATCGGCGTAGTGGTAGTTATCATCTTTGTTGCAAGCTTCTTGGGTCTGCACGTCTGAGTAGGCGACATATTTGTTGGTGCAGGCGTTCCAACGCAAGAAAGGCGGCCATTGGCCGCCCTTTTTTTCTTTCAAAGTGCGGCTCCGCCGCGCCTGAACATGGAAGTTTCACTTGTGATCCAAGCGGAATTGAAGGTGATGAACCCGCTTGAATTGAAGCCAACGAGTCCGAAGCAGATGTGCCGTGTTTTCTACCAGCCTGCGTGACGCCTGCCAGACTTCCATCGATTCCACCACGTCCATCATTCGTCGCCAGTATTGATATCCCAAAGCGAAAGCCGGAATCGACAGCAGCTTGTTTCGATTAAGCTGAAACAGCTGTTCGACGAACATCAGCTTCAATACTTCAGCCGTGACAAACGTAATCGCAGCCACGCCGAAATGGCCGGTCCCCATCAAATATGCCGCCAGAGGCTTTGCCGGTTCCAGGATGATGACCGGAATCACCAAGAGCGCGAGCGCAGGATAAGGTCGCAAAGAAACGATCCAGAGCCGCGTCCGCTGGAAAAGATTCCTCTTGGCGATCCATACGGTTATCGGCCGCGTCACGTAAGATAACACCCCGTCCACCACGAAATAGGCTGTGGCAACGATCAGAACTGCCGTCTTCCAAAAGCGGGTCATGGATCCTCCGCTGGGTTAAGGCGGAGGACACCAAACTGTTCCAAAATGCACGGTTAAGAAGAATGAGAACACCGGGGAACAAACCATTGCCAGAGAAGCTTAACTTCCAGACAATAGCCCGGATTTTCGAGAAAACCTGATGGACGACTTCGCAAACGCTTCTTTCGCACCCGATGTGATTGCAGTTATGCAGGACGCCCTCGAGGGCGCGGTTTCGACGCTGCCGCATCCGGTTAGCTCAAGCCATATCAAGTCAATTGCAGAAACCATCCTTCGAAGCGCTAGTGAGGGTGAGCGGGATCCGAAGGCTTTGCAAACAATGGCGCTTTTGGAGCTTCAAATTTCGCCTAGAAAATAGATTTGAGCGAATGCCATCTCTTTCACCTCCCCTTGCTGCTTCAGCCGAGCGCGTCCTTTGGTTGCCGCGACACCCTCACTCAGATTTTCGGCGCCAGGCCGGCCCGATCGAACACTGGCGTTTTTTCGATATCATCCAGATCGGCACCGGATGCAGTGTCTTCCGCCGCGTGCCGCAACGCTTCAGTGGTAGAGTTCAGACCATCCACCGTCTCGTTGGCCTGGCTGCCGGAATCGTGCGGTCGTGCAGCTACCCGTTCGCCTGTTTCAGCCGTACGTGGGTCGCGATTGCTCTGTGACATGGTTGACTTCCTTGAGTAGACCAATCCACTCGTTCGCATTCCGTTCCACAGGCCAATGTCCCTTTCCTGCAATCTTGGCAGTGCACCGCCGGCGCCAGTACTGACTAAGCCCGCTTACTCAACTCAGCGGGTTTTTCTTTTGCTTTTGCGGGCCGCGGCAAGTTGTTGACGGTATCTTTCAAGTCGGTGCTTCTGGGCGCGGCCGGTGCGACCGGCGAGGCAAATCTAGCGGCCCACCGCTGCTCAAACTTTCTTTGAAGGTGAAGAGGAATAGCGCTCATAGCCAAGCTCCGGGTTCGTCGTCGCCCCCGATCTCAAGGCCTCAACGCGCGCGGTCGCTTAAGGGTCCCTCGGACTCACCTAAGCCGCCGGTGATTACCGAAACAGCAGATATACACCGCGATCGTCTGGTCAAAATTGCTCACTTTCAAAACAGGGCACTGTCGTCGGAAACAGGCCTCCCACAAGACCCCAGACGGCCTCAGTGCCCCGCCCCCGCGCTGGGACCGTTTCCTCTTGATATTCGATCACCTCGTCAGCGCAATCGAGCAGCGAGTGTGGAATTGTAATAACCTTAGACCACACCAGATTTGCAAGCCGGCTTCTCGTGCGCTCGGGAACGTAAACTGATCTTGTCGATTAACTCTTCGGGACTTCATCTTAGGGAGTATGCGCCATGGACAAGGATCGAATTGCCGGCTCGGCGAAGGATTTCGCCGGTAAGCTCGAGGGCGCCGTTGGCGATATCGCCGGCGACGCAAAGACCGAGGCAGCAGGCCGCGTCCGCGAGGCGACAGGCTCGGCGCAAAACCTGTACGGCCAGGCCAAGGATGCAGCGCGCGAAGCTACGGATGCCGCCGTCGGCTACGCCAAAGACGCTTATGAGAACCGCGGCGATACTTTCCGTGACGGCTCGCAAGCGATTGCGAAGAAGGTGCAGGACAATCCGCTCGGTTCGATGTTGATCGCGGGCGCGATCGGCTTTGCGTTGGCGCTATTGATGACGCGCCCGCCACGCCGCCCGCCGCAGCGTTGGCGATAACGGTTAAGATGGCCATATCGGAACAATTCACGCTTTGATTGATTGGCTTATTTGTTGGCTTGGAGATTAAATCGTGAGTGATGACATCCCGCTGGCCCCTTTCGCCTACGAAGGCTTGGATCCCGTTCCAGAACCGAAATCCACCATCGCGGAGGTCTCCGAAGCTGTGAAAGGGACAGTCCATCGAGTTAGCGGCGCGATAAAGGCGGGTCGAAAGCCCGGGATGCCGTTGAGCATCTTGAGTAACATCGCGCGCGAGGCGCCTCTTGGTTCGCTGTTAGTCGCATTCTTGTTAGGAGTTGCCGTCGCCCGCCGCCGATGATGGTTTGGGGGGCGCGCTAACCGTCCCGGGGTCGCGGTAGGGACGAGGATTTCTCCTCGCCCCCCGCACAGATCCCGGCGAGCGCTGCTAACGCACCGGGCTCCTCCCTCGGGTCGAACGTCGGCGGCACGCACGGCTTGAAACCACATGCGCTCCGGCGCACAGCCGCCAATCGGATCGACGTGGCCGCTCGGCTCAGTGTCCGAACCACGGCCGCCTGTCGGCTGTTCCCCTCGGGTGAGGCCCTTCCCTCCACGACCTCCGCCGGAAGTTGCCTTCCTTTGTTCGGTCGCTTCCTCGGTACTACGACCTCATCCGACTTCTCACCCGCGTACATGCTCGGCGTGCGGCTTTTGCCTTCCCGAGCCGGCCCGGCACACGTCCGGGCACGGATGAGACCTCCCAGGTTCCGCGCAAAGAACTTCTCCACGTGCACAAGGTCTCCGACTGCGCAAGGTTCTTACCATGCAAGCCAATACGCCATGGAAGATGTTGCCTTCTCTTTCTCAGAATAAGATCGGCACCTCGGAATTAGACCCGTTT
>JBATYU010000037.1:0-2153 GCA_049674245.1 Bradyrhizobium sp.
GGCCTGCCCCGGCCCCGGCCGTGGCCGCCGTTCCTCCGTCACCGCCGCCGGCGACCGCAGTCCTTCCCGCCCCTCCTGCGCCCGCCGCAATTCGTGACCCGAATTCACCGCTCGGCATCTGGTTGACGGAGGAGAAGGAAGGCAAGGTCCGGATCGAGCAATGCGGCGTCAATCTCTGCGGCTACTCGGTCGACGCCAAATCGAACAAGAACGGCGAGCAGGTTCTGATCAACATGAAGCCCGGCAAGGATTCCAAGTGGAGCGGGCGGATCCTCGATCCGAACTCCGGCTCTACCTACGATTCGACGATTGCGATGAAGGGCACCGATACCCTGCGCGTCCAGGGTTGCGCGTTTGGCGGCATGTTCTGCGGTGGCCAGACTTGGACCCGCGTGAATTAGCACACCGGCAGCGTCCCCAAGCAAAAACGCCCCGCTCTCCGGCGGGGCCCTTTGCCTGCGCCTCGGCTCGCGCGACGTCACGTCGCGTCGGGTCCGGACCGCAATCTGTTCACCGGGTCGCTTTCACGGTGCCCGAGTAACTCCCACGAGTGACTCCCATCACATTCTCCGGCGAGGCGCCGTGTGATGTTGCCGCTGTCCGAACATCAGCGGAAGGGGCCGAGCGAAGCCTTTGATCCACAAGCGATAAAATCGATAATGTGCCTGCGGCCCAAGGCTTTCCTCCCCGCCATGGCTTCGCTTGGCTGCGCGGGGCTGCGACCGGGTTTTGCTTGCTACGCTTGCTAATCGCTGCCTCGCCGTGGTACGGTTGCAGGGGGCGCGGCGAGTTGGGAGCGGGACGAATGGCTACAGGCAACATCACCAAGACCGCAGTGGATCGCCTCGGCGGGGGCTGGCTTTGGGACGCGGGACACCGCGCCGCAGTCAACGGCTTCGGCGTGCGACGGCAAACCGATGGGGCGTTCTATTACATTCGCTACCGCCTTGCGGGTCGTCAGCGGATGAAATCGATTGGTCGTCACGGCAGCCCTTGGACTGCCGACACCGCACGCACCAAAGCGAAGGAATTGCTCGGCATTGTCGCGAGGGGCGATGACCCTGCCCGCCAGCGCCGTGAAGACGAAACCTTTGGCTCTGCCGTGGCCCGCTATCTCGCCCTGCGCGCGCCCCCGGCCCTGAAACCCAAATCATTCGCCGAAGTCTCGCGCCATCTCAGCGTCGACGCCAAGCCCCTCCATGCTCTTTCGCTGGGGGAGATCGATCGCCGGGCAATCGCTGAACGCCTCGCCAAGATCGAAGCGGGCTCTGGCCGCGTCACCCGCAATCGCGCCCGATCCAGCCTGTCCGCATTCTTCGCTTGGGCCATCGCCGAAGGCCTGACCGAAGCCAACCCCGTGACCGGCACCCTCGAAGCCGATGAAGGCGGATCGCGAGACCGCGTGCTGTCGCAAGACGAACTCCGCACCCTGTGGCGCAACCTTCCGGCTGATCGCTACGGCGATATCATCCGCCTGCTGATCCTCACCGGCCAGCGTCGCGAGGAAATCGGCGGGCTGCGTTGGGACGAGATTGCGAGCGAAGCGAGTGGATCATCTAGCCTTTGCTTCCCTCCACCGCGAACCAAAAACGGCCGCGAGCACACCCTCCCCCTCTCTCCGCAAGCCGCTGCGATCCTCGCTCGCCAATCCCGACGCGGAGAGTTCGTCTTTGGCTCGGCCCGGGGCTTCACAGTGTGGAGTTATTCGAAGGCCGGGCTTGATGCCCGCCTTGATGGCGTCGCCCCTTGGCGCCTGCACGATCTCCGCCGTTCCGTCGCCACGCTCCTAGGCGACAAGCTCGGCGTTCTGCCCCACGTGGTCGAAGCCATCCTCAATCACGTCTCGGGGCACAAGGCCGGGGTGGCCGGGGTCTACAATCTCGCGAAGTATTCTGACGAAGTCCGTGACGCACTCACCCGCTGGGCCGATTACATCGATGCTCTTGCGTGATAGAATTCGGCCGATTCGATTGGGGGGCCAAGACATGCCAGCGACCCGCGCAATCAACATCATCACTTGGGCAATGATCGCCGCGTCGGGCTTCGTGATCATGGGAATGTTGTGATGGCCACGCGCCGACAGCGTCGGATCGCCCGAGCCGCTGCGGTTATCGCGGTAGCGGGGCTTCGTCCGGGTCGGGTCGTCCCTGTCC
>JBATYU010000038.1:0-11378 GCA_049674245.1 Bradyrhizobium sp.
GATCAACCCCGATACAGTCAGCGTTGCCACACTGACGATGCCGAGTGACGAAAACCTCCTGACCACATCGTACTCGAGCGAAGCCCACGCCAAAAGGTGATATTTTCTTCCGGCATTGAGCAGAAGCGCGAGCGGCACCAGGCCGCCGATCCAGGCCGCCGCGGCGAGCAGATGCAGGGCATCGGCGGCGAGATGCAGATACCCCAATTTGGCCGGCGTTGACGCGGCATGTCCCGTCCAGGCGATCGATGCCATCAGGCCCACAGCCGCCCCGAGCCCGATCCAGCGGCACAACGCCGAGCGTTGCAAGGCAAGACAAATCGCCAGTACGGCCGCGAACGCCAGGCGAACCTGCGATACCCATCCAAACTGCGTCAAGTTGAGTACGTCGCGCAGCGCCCCCGACATCACCGCTTCGCCAGGGCCTTCGCCACTCAACGACATCGTCAGCAACAGGACCCAGGTGAGCCCGGAGGCCACGGTGACGGCGAGACCGGTCCACGCCATGCTGCGAATTTGGGAATCCACGATCGCGCGTGCTTCTCGCTGGCAACGCCAGGCAGGTTCGGCCACGAAGGCGCGAAACATCAGCGCGCCGACCGTCACCGCCGCGGCAGCGAAGTGGATCGTACGAACGCCGATCATGGGACCGTCAATCTCCGCCCCGAACCAGGTCATCGTCTTTTCCGCTAGCCGATCGCCCTACTGGCCGACCTGAAACGTGAAGCTGCCGTCGGTGGTATGGGTATCCACCGACAGCACGCGCCATGTCACGCGATAGGTGCCGGTACCGCCTGGCCGCAACGTCACGGACATCTGGGTGCCGTTGACGCGGGTCTTGCCGGTATCGATCCGGTCGCCGGCGGCGTTGGTCACGGTGATGGTGCTGAAGGCCGGCTCGAGTTTCTGCGTGAACCAGAGCATCACCTCGCGCGGAGGGGCGGCGACCTTGTTGCCGACGCGAGGCTGCGCGTGGTCGAGAAAGGCATGGGCGGAGGCCTCGCCCGTCGCGAACAGCAGTAGCAGAGGGATAATCCCGATCAGTGATGAGCGTCGCATGATCAATTCCTTGCAAATGGGCTTGCGGGCGCAACCGGCCCGCCGAAGATCGGCTTGCCGATGCCGCGCGGATCGATGTCGTCGAGATAGAGGTGCAGTTGGGCGATCACCCCGACATTGCTGCCGCTTTGCCGGTTGATCGGGATTAGTGCCTCGATAGCGAACTGAAAGGTGCTTCCGACCCAGATCACGCCGGGGTTGATGGTGCCGGTCGTCAGCGTGCCGGATGTAATCGTGTTCGCCACCGGCGTCTGCAGGGTTGCCTCGACCAGCGGGATCAGGTGATTGATGAATTCCGGCAGGCCGAGGTCAATCACGGCGGATTTCAGATAAGGCATGCTGTATTGGATTGTTGCGCCCCAGTTCAGCACGCGCGAATGAAATTCGGTGTCGGCGGTCTGATCGCCGGTGTCGGGATCTATGCCAAAGGTTGTCGTGAAATTCCGGGCCGGGATCGCGTAGCCGACCTGGCCGGTGATGGCGACCGGCCGGATCCAGGACAGCGTGTCCGGAAGATCGCCGAACCCTTTGCCGAAATAGAAGGTCGGGGTGTAGGTGTGGAACGGATCGGCTCCGACTTCCTTCGCGCCGGTGCCACCCCACTCGATGCTGACGCCGACCGACATTATGAACTCATGCACGGGGTCCTTGAAGACCTGATATTTGAACGTCGTGTCGAGGTTCTGAAACCCGTTGGCGCCGGCTGCCGTCGGATCGGTCGGGCTGAGGAAGGTGTAAGTCGTGCCGAACGATATGGCGAAAGCCTCGGTGATCCGTTTGGAAAACTCGGCGGAAACATCTCGCTGCCGCACCGGCGGATCATCACCGGTGTGGAAACTGTCGACGGTCGGCAGCGACAGTTCGTCGTTGACGCCGGGATCGTCGATACCGAGCGTGGCCGGAAAGAAGCGATTGCCGACGATGACGTGGGCGACGCTTTGATTGAAGGGAACGAGCATTATCGCGAGCCCCGGCAGGCCCGCGCGCCAAAGACGGATAGACATGAAAATTCTCCGCAAGTTGAGTTGCGAACGCATTGGGGCGGCCATTGGCCGCCAAGTTCACGTCAACGGCGGTGGCGCGCGTGCCTGGGCGCTGAAACCGCCGCGGGCTCCCAGCAAGTCCGGCGCCTGGTCGCGCCAGACCACAAGCGCGGGTTGGCGGTAGGGCGCCGTGACCGCCACTTGCTGCGGCGTATTGATGGCAGTGGCGGCCTGAGCGATGCAGCAGATCGAGCAGGCGCCGTCATGGCCGCGGTGGTCGGCGCCCTGATCGCTTTGCGCGGGGGCGGAAGCCGCATTGTCGTGGCAGATGAAGGCCGACCCCAAGGCATCGGAAGCGGCGATGCCGGCGGCCCAGCAGGCGGCAATCGGCGCCAGGATCTGCACCATCAGTGCGATCAGCACGATCGGAAGAAATTTCTGCAGCCGCCGGCGCATCACGAACCCACCCGCCTCCCGAATATCTGATAGGGACGAGCTAGTCGAGATCGGAGTCCACGGATTTCGCGATCACCAGATCGAAACGGCGAATTTGTTTTCGGCAGCCGCCAAGAATAACCGGCTGCATCAGGGGTTATTGCGGCTCTTGTTGCCCCTACCCCACTACCTGACGCTAACTACCGCTGCCGTTCCTTCTGGCCAAATTCCAATCATTTCGCAGCTTGCTCTAATTTTGGACAATCGTTGCCGAAAATGATGACAAGGCGAAAAAGATAGTCTACGAGTTCAGGTTCAGGCTGGCCGCAAGGCTGAAGTCTGGTGGTCCAAGTCTCGGGAGGAGCCCTGACGCGCACAAGCAGCGTCGTCCCGTCAATCAAGATCAAATCCAAATTTTCGGGGAAATAGGGTCGACACAATTTTTGGAGCAGGGCTTAACCGCCCTGCTCTTTTTTATCTCACCTGCTTTTTATCTCACCTGCCCGCTGTGCGTGACGCGATGGTCTCCACCAATCCGATCCAGCAGAGCATTGAGCTCGCCTCCGAACGCTGCGAGGATTTGACGCCGTTGGTCTATCGCCGACTATTCCGCGAACATCCCGAGGCAGCGGCGATGTTCCGGAGCGAGGGAAGCGAGCTCGTCAAGGGCTCGATGCTGGCGCTGACGATCGCGGCGATCCTGGATTTTGCCGGCGAGCGCACTGGACACTTTCGCACGATCGAATGCGAGCTGACATCGCACGATGCCTACGGCACGCCGCGTGAATTATTCGTGGCGTTTTTCGGCGTGATCGCGGCGACCTTGCGCGATGTTCTCGGCGAGGATTGGTCGCCCGAGATCGATCGGGCGTGGCAGAAACTGCTTGGCGAGATCGCAGGTGTGGTTACGCGCAGCGCCTAAAACGTTTCCCGCTCGAGAAAATTCGATCCGATGTCGGCCTTCTTCTTGATCGGATCGTAGTCGCAATAGACGCTGTCGGCGACCAGCGTGTAGCTCGCGATCACGGTATCCTTGTTGAGCTTGACCGAGTTCAATCCGATCATCGCGGTCTGCTTGCCGCCGTTCCATTTGAACGGCGTCGTGCTCTTGGCGCTTTCGCAGGCCGCAACCGCTTCGGCAAAAACGTAGCCTTCGACGAAAGCCTTTAGGGTCCGGAGCTGGACCGCCATTCTCCAATCGATGTAGAAGGCGACACCAAGGGCTGCGACGAGCAGCACGAAAAGCCCGATTGCCATTCTCTGAAAATTCATTGCTCCCCCCGGCGAACGCAATCCAAGATTTAGAACGGCATTCCCATCAGTTTCGACAGCCGCTCGATGGAAAGATACCCCGCATTATAGGCAAGCATGGCGATCGCGAAAATCACCGCCGAGATCAAGGTGGTCCAGATCAGCTTGGGGCCCATCCGGCTTGCGATCGGCGCGCCAGGATCGGTGCCGGGCGCGCCCCCGCCGTCCTCGTGTTGGCTGCGCACGCCAAACGGCAGCGTCAGGAAGAGGGTGACCCACCACAGCACGAAGTAGATCGCGAACGCGGTCGAGATCGTGTAGGCCATCTTCTGCGGTCCCTAACTCTGCTCGATTTCGACCAGCGCACCGGAAAAATCCTTCGGGTGCAGAAACAGTACCGGCTTGCCGTGGGCGCCGATCTTGGGCGTTCCGTCGCCGAGCACGCGCGCGCCCTCTTTGATCAGGGTATCGCGCGACGCGATGATGTCGGACACCTCATAGCAGATGTGGTGGATGCCGCCGTCGGCATTGCGCTCGAGAAACTTTGCGATCGGCGACTCCCCACCCAGCGGCTGGATGAATTCGATCTTGGTGTTCGGCAGCGTCACGAACACGGTGATCACGCCGTGCTCGGGCAGCGGTACCGCGGGCGAGATTTCGGCGTTGAAGCCCACGCCATAGATTTTGGCGGCTTTCTCGGCGTCCTTGACCGCGATCGCCACGTGATTGAGCCGGCCGAGCATCGTCTTCTCCGTATTAGACCATCAGAACGTGGACGAGGCAGAGCGGCTTCTTGCCCCACTGCTCGTTGAGGGCAGCGCGCACCGCCCGGCGAACGGACTCCGCAAGCGCGTCCGGATCGCGCCGCCGCGCCCGCGGCAGGCCCTCGACCGTCGATACCACCACATCGAACACGATGTCATCGAGTTCTTCACCGGCGGTATTTTTTTCGGGGATGCCGACGAGATCGACCTCGGGATCGTCGGCGAGTTCCCCCTTGTCCGTCATGGCGACGGCGACAAAGGCGCAGCCGGCAAACCCCATTCGCCGCCGCTCGACCACGGCGCGCGATTTGGCGTCCTCCAGGATCGTTCCGTCCTTGTAGAGCCGGCCTGCGGGAAGTTCGTCGATGATGCCGGGGTCGCCGGGACCAAGTTTTACCAGATCGCCGTTACGGCAGGTCACCACTTTCGGCACGCCGGCGGCGCGCGCCAGTTTGGCATGCTCGAACAGATGCAGCGCCTCGCCATGGACAGGGATCAGGAGCTGCGGGCGGGTCCAGGCAATGATGTCGCGGAGTTCGTCGCGGCGCGGATGGCCGGACACATGGACCAGATGCGTTCGATCGGTGATGACCTCGACACCCTGAGCGATCAGCCCGTTGACAATGGACCCCACCGCCTTCTCGTTGCCGGGAATGGTGCGCGAGGAAAAGATCACGCAGTCGCCCTTGTTGAGCGCGACCTGCGGATGATCGTTGTTGGCGATGCGCGCCAGCGCCGCGCGCGGCTCGCCCTGGCTTCCCGTGCACAACGCCAGCACCTTGTCGGGGGGAAAATGGCCGTAGAGGTCGGCTCCGCGGAAATCCTGCACGCCCGTCAGATAGCCGGTTTCGCGCGCCACCTGCACCACGCGCTCCATCGCGCGACCGATCACGACAACCTCGCGGTCGGCGGCCCTGGCAGCGTCCGCCACCGCCTTCATGCGCGCGACGTTGGAGGCAAACGTGGTCACGGCGACGCGGCCTTTGGCCGTTTTGACCAGCTCCGCGATGGTCTTTGCGACTTCGGCCTCCGACGGCGAGCGTCCGTCGCGCACCGCGTTGGTGGAATCGCCGATCAGAGCCATGATGCCGGCATCGCCTAGCTCACGCAGCCGCCGCTCGTCGGTCGCAAGGCCAATGATCGGGGTGGGATCGATCTTCCAGTCGCCGGTATGCAGCACCGTGCCCACTTCGGTGTGGATCGCAAGCGCGTGCGATTCCGGAATCGAATGCGCGACCGGGATGAACTCGACATTGAACGGCCCGATGTCGACCCGGCCGCCGGGGCGCACGACCTTGACCGGAATTTTCGGCGGATTGCGCTCGGACGCGCATTTGGCCTCGAACAGAGCGGCGCTGAATTTCGTCGCATAGATCGGGCATTTCAGCTTGGGCCAGAGGTCGATGATGGCGCCGAAATGGTCCTCATGGGCATGCGTGAGCACGAGCCCGACCAAATTCTTTCGCTCTTTTTCGAGGAAGCGGATATCGGGCATGATCAGATCGATGCCGGGCAGATGCTCCTCGTCGCCGAAGGAAACGCCGAGATCGACCGCGAGCCAGGAGCGCTGATGGCGATTGCCGAGCCCGTAGATCGACAGGTTCATGCCGATTTCGCCGACGCCGCCAAGCGGCGCAAACACGAGTTCATCCGGCCGCGCCATCAGCCCGCTCCCACCGACGCCACGGATCCGAAATAGACGTCGCCGGCGGTAATCGGCACTCGCATACCCGTGGACGTCCGCACGATCATGCATCCTTGCTCATCGAGGGTATCGAAGGTGCCTTCGATGGTCGCACCGCCCGACTTGATCGCAACCGCCTGTCCAAGGCCGGCGGCGCGCGCCAGCCATAATTTGCGGATTTCACCGAAGCCGCGACCGCCGTCCCAGATGCCGCGGTATTCGGTCCAGGAGTCGGATAGTTCCGCGAACAACTCCTCCGCGATGATCTGGACCCCCAACGCCGCAAGCGAGGTCGCCGGCGTCAGCGTGCCCTCGGGGGCAGCCATGACATTGGTGCCGATACCGACGATGACCGCGAGGTCATTGCCGTCAACGGCTTCCGCTTCCAGCCCGATTCCGACAAGCTTTTTTTGCCCGGCCAGGACGTCGTTGGGCCACTTCAGGAAAAAATCCAAATGGTCGGATCCCGCCGATCGCAACGATGCTTCGACACTTACTTTTCGCAGTGCTGCCTCGATTGCAAGTCCGCCGACAAAACCCAGCGTCGCCGCGACGGACGGCGATATTTCCATCACTTCCAGGATACTGCTGGCGAGATTGCCGCGCGGCGCGATCCAGGGCCGGTTCCGGCGCCCGCGCCCGGCGGTTTGCTCTGAGGTTACGAACCAAAGCGGTCCGCGCTCACCCTCGCGCGCACGCGACATCGCCTCCGCGTTGGTCGAGCCGATCGAATCGAAAGCTGCGAGCCGGTAACCCGCCGATATGGCGCGAGGACCGAGCGTGAAGGTCATTAAAAGAGCGACTTCGCCGCTGAAGTGGCGACGCTGACCAGCGGCCCGGGATAGACGAAGTAGAAAATGTTGAAGAGCCCGGCCACCGCCAGCACCGTGCGCAGTTCGACGCGCATCGGGTCGAACTTCTGGAGCGGCTCGTCGAAATACATCACCTTGATGATGGTGAGGTAATAAAACGCGCCGACCACGCTCGTGAGCACGCCGATGACGGCGAGCGTGAACAGGCCGGCCTTGATCGCAGCCACGAACACGTAGAATTTTGCGAAGAATCCCGCAAGCGGCGGGATGCCGGCGAGCGAAAACAGAAGCATCGCGAAAAAGAAGGCGAGCATCGGATTGGTGCGCGAAAGCCCTGCAAGATCGCTGATCTGCTCCACGGCCTGCCCGCTGCGCCTCATGGCGAGGATGATGGCGAAGGAGCCGAGCGTCATCGCCACATAGATCGTGATATAGATCAGTACGCCCTGGGCGCCCTCGACGGTTCCGGCGGCAAGGCCGACCAGCGCAAAGCCCATATGGCCGATCGACGAATAGCCCATCAGGCGCTTGATGTTCTTTTGCCCGATGGCGGCAAAGGATCCCAGCGCCATCGAGGCGATCGCCACGAACACGACGATCTGCTGCCATTGTGGGACGATGCCCGGGAAGGCGGTCAGCGCCACGCGCGTGAAAACCGCCAACGCCGCGACCTTGGGCGCGGAGGCAAAGAACGCGGTCACCGGCGTCGGCGCACCCTCATAGACGTCGGGCGTCCACATGTGGAACGGCACCGCGGAGATCTTGAAGCACAGCCCGGCCAGCAGGAACACCAGGCCGAACACGATGCCGAGGCTGCCCGTCTTCACCGACGCGGCAATGCCGGCAAAGCTGACGGTGCCGGTGAAGCCATAGATCAGGGAGGCGCCGTAGAGCAGCATGCCCGACGACAGCGCGCCGAGCACGAAATACTTCAGCCCGGCCTCGGTCGATTTCGCATTGTCGCGGTTGCTGGCGGCGACTACGTAGAGCGCAAGCGACATCAGCTCGAGCCCGAGATAGAGCGTGATGAGGTCGCCCGCCGAGATCAGTACCATCATGCCGAGCGTCGAAAGCAGCACCAGGATCGAATATTCAAAAATGCGCCGTGACGGATCGGACAGGAATTCCGCCGACAGGACAAGCGTCGCGGCCGAGCCGATCAGCGCCAGGATTTTCAGGAATCGGGCGAAATCGTCGACGATGAAGCTGCCGCCGAAGGTCGTGAGCTTTCCCGCCGGCAGCATCCATTCCAACACGCCGGTCAGGACCAGGAGGCAGACCGCAAGGCCGGTGACGAGCCTGGTCGTGCCCTGCCCGCGATAGGCGCCGACCATCAACAGCATCATGGCGCCCGCGGCCAGCACCAGCTCCGGCAACACCGGCTGCAACGGATAACCTGCGCTTTCAAAGCTCATCGTGCGTTCCTATCCCGGAGTCTCGGTTCTGATTGGATCAGAACCGAGACTCCATTCACCTTTTTGACGCGTTTTCTTCGCGCGAACCGGCTTCCACTTCGCTCGAAAACGCTTTCCGGTGTTCATTGCAGCAGCGCGGCCGCTTTCACGGCAGTGACCGCAGTGTTGTAGTTGGTGACGAGTTGCTGCACCGAGGCCGCCGACATATCGAGCACCGGCTTCGGGTAGACGCCAAACAGGATCGTCAGCGCCACCAGCGGGAACAGCGTGAGGCACTCCCGGAACGTCAGATCCTTGATGCTCATCAGCGACGGCCTGACCAGCGCGCCGAAGACCACCTTGCGATAGAGCCAGAGCGCATAGGCCGCCGACAGGATCACGCCGGTCGTAGCGAAGGCCGCGGTCGGGATCGAGACCTTGAAGGTGCCGATCAGCGTCATGAATTCTCCGACGAAACCGGAGGTGCCGGGCAGTCCGACATTGGCCAGGGTGAAGACCATGAATACCAGCGCATAGAGCGGCATCCGGTTGACCAGCCCGCCATAGGCCGCAATCTCGCGGGTATGCATGCGGTCGTAGACGATGCCGACGCAGAGGAACAGCGCGCCCGACACGATGCCGTGCGAGACCATCTGGAACACGCCGCCGGCGACGCCCTGCATGGTGCCGGCGAAAATGCCCATGGTGACGAAGCCCATATGGGCGACGGAGGAATAGGCGATCAGCTTCTTGATGTCGTCCTGCATCAGCGCCACCAGCGAGGTGTAGATGATCGCGATCACCGACAGCGAGAAGATAAGCGGCGCGAAGTCGTGCGAGGCCAGCGGGAACATCGGCAGCGAGAAACGCAGGAAACCGTAGCCACCCATTTTCAACAGGATCGCGGCCAGGATCACCGAGCCCGCCGTCGGTGCCTCGACGTGGGCGTCCGGCAGCCAGGTATGAACCGGCCACATCGGCAGCTTCACGGCAAACGAGGCAAGGAACGCCAGCCACGCCCATTTTTGCAGGCTGCGCGGCACGGCGGCGTGCATCAGGGTTGGGATATCCGTGGTGCCGGCGTTCCAGTACAGCGCCATGATCGCGAGCAGCATCAGCACCGATCCGAGCAGCGTGTAGAGAAAGAACTTGAACGAGGCGTAGACCCGGCGCGGCCCACCCCACACCCCGATGATCAGGAACATGGGGATCAGGCCGCCCTCGAAGAACAGATAAAACAGCACGAGGTCGAGCGCGCAGAAGGTGCCGACCATCAGCGTTTCCAGAATCAGGAACGCCATCATGTATTCGCGCACACGCAGCGTCACGGATTTCCAGCTCGCGACGATGCAGAACGGCATCAACGCGGTGGTCAGGATCACGAACGGCAGCGAGATGCCGTCGACGCCCATGTGATAGGTGATGCCGGTGGCGAGCCACGACGCCTTCTCGACGAACTGGAAATCCGCAGTCGCCGGATCGAAGCGCCAGACCAGGATCAGCGACACCACCAAGGTGATCAGCGTGGTCCACAGCGCGATCCAGCGCGCATTGCGCCGCGCAGCTTCGTCATCGCCGCGGCTGATATAGATGATCAGCGCGCCGACCACCGGCAGGAAAGTCACGACGGAGAGAATGGGCCAGCTTGTCATCATTGGCCCCCAAAGCCGAACATGAACCAGGTGATCAATCCGGCCACCCCGATCAGCATCGCAAAGGCATAATGATAGAGATAGCCGGTCTGGATCTTCACGACGTTGCGGGTGACATCCAGCACCCGCGCCGACACGCCGTCGGGACCAAAACCGTCGATGACGTAGCCGTCGCCGACCTTCCACAGGAAGCGTCCGATCCACTTCGCGGGCCGCACGAAGATCAGATCGTAGAGTTCGTCAAAATACCATTTGTTGAGCAGGAACTGGTAGAGCATCGGCTGCTGGTTGGCGAGTTCGACCGGCAGGTACGGGCGGCGGATATAGAACAGCCACGAGACCAAAAAGCCCAGCCCCATCATAAGCGTCGGCAGGAACGCGACGGTCTCGGGAATGTGGTGCATCTCCTCGATGATGTGCGGGTTCATCTTCACGGACTCGCGAAAAAATTCTTCCACGCCCTGGCCGGCGAACAATTCCTTGAACGGGAAGCCGGCGAAGATCGATCCGGCCGCCAGAATGCCGATAGGAATGAGCATCCACAGCGGGCTCTCGTGCGCTGCTTCATAATGCTCCTGGTCATGCGGCTCGCCGTGGAAGGTCTTGAAGATCAACCGCCACGAGTAGAATGAGGTCAGGCCGGCCGCGACCACCGTCATCAGGAAACCATAAAATGCCAGCGGATTGCCCGAGGCATAGGCGGATTCGATGATGGCGTCCTTGGAGAAATAGCCGGCGGTCAGCGGGAAGCCGGTCAGCGACAGCGTGCCGATCACCATCACGAAGTAGGTGAAGGGGATCTTGTCCTTTAAGCCGCCCATATGGCGGATGTCCTGCTCGTGATGCATGGCATAGATCACCGAGCCGCAGCCTAGGAACAGCAGCGCCTTGAAGAAGGCATGCGTGAACAGATGAAAGATGCCGACGGAATAGGCTCCCGCCCCCATCGCCACGAACATGTAGCCGAGCTGTGAACAGGTCGAGTAGGCGACGATGCGCTTGATGTCGTTCTGCACCAGACCAACGGTGGCGGCGAAGAACGCCGTGGTCGCACCGAAGAAAATCACCACCGCCTGCGCATTCGGCGCCAGTTCAAACAGCGGCGACAGCCGCGCCACCATGAACACGCCGGCGGTCACCATGGTCGCGGCATGAATCAGCGCCGAAACCGGGGTCGGGCCTTCCATGGCGTCGGGCAGCCAGGTGTGCAGGCCGATCTGGGCCGACTTGCCCATGGCGCCGACGAACAGCAGCAGGCAGGCGGTCTCGAGCGCCGGCAGGTCAAGCCCCAGGAAATGGATGCGCATCTGGGCCATCTCGGGAGCCTTGGCGAAGATGTCGGCG
>JBATYU010000039.1:0-27863 GCA_049674245.1 Bradyrhizobium sp.
CGAGATTCGCGAAGGGCTCATCGAAGGCGACATCGGGGTGGCGCGCGCCGGCTCGCTGCTGCGCGAAGGCGATCCGGTGCGGCCGGTCACGGCAGCTGCGGATAACAAGTAGGCCTACCCGTCGTCCCGGCGAACGCCGGGACCCATACGCCGTGCACTCTCGGCGCGGGCCGTGAAGGCCGATGCCTTTCGCAATAATCGACGGTGGTGGTTATGGATCCCGGCGTGCGCCGGGACGACGCATAGCGCGCTCAGCCGCCGGCGTCGCCGCCGAGCCGGACGTCTTCCAGGAGCGATGACGACACCGAGGGAACCTGCTCGCCGTCGGAGGCGCGCGAGATCGCAACCCGCGTCTTGTTGAACACGGCCTCGGCGCCGGCCTGCGCGGTCAGATTGTTCAGGAGCTCGGACACCAGCACGCTGTGGGAGCCTCTGGAATCCTCGGCGACCTTGCCGGGCGTGGCCGAGGTCAGGATCAGCGCGTTATCCGGCGCGTTGATCGGCGCGAGCCCATGGGAGAAGGCACGGAAGCGGCGCTCATAGGGATTGCGGCGCGAGGCGTCGACCACGACGAGCTTGGCGCGGGCGCCGCGCTCCTTCATGACCTCGAGCACGGATTCGATGGAAAGCCCGTCGCGGCGCACATCGGCTTCCTTCCAGATCACGGCGTCGACCGGGATCATGTAGCTCTCGCGGCCGATCTGGACGCCATAGCCGCCGAAGAACAGCATGACGACGGAGTCCCTCTTGATCTTGGATTTCAGGCGGCCAATCGCGCGGGCCATGTCGTCCTTGCTGGCGTCTTCCACGACATCGACGTCGAAGCCGTCGCGGCGCAGCGCCGTGGTCAGCGCGCGGGCATCGTTGATCGGCTGGGTCAAGGGCTCGCCGGCGTCGGGATAATGGCCGTTGCCGATCACGAGCGCTATTCGCGAGGCGCGGCGGGCGGCGTCCACGCTCTGCTCGGTCGAGACCGCTTTCGCAGCATCCAGCGCCCTTAAGCTCAGCGCGGCATGGGCGCCGATCGCCAGCGACACCGTCCCGGCCAGCGCGGCGGCCATGGCGATGGTGCGGCGGGAGATGCTGAAATGCCTAAACGTCATCACGGTTCATTCCTGGTCGCTGACAAAGGGCACGGCTTTATCAGTCGCGCCTTTAGGTCGCTTCGGTTTGAGGGGTGGCCGTTGCTGTGCCGCTCGATTGCGCTCAATTTGCGGCACCGCAACAAACAAACCCTTAACTGCCTTCCGCGGTTCCGGCAATACATAACATGATCGCCGCTATGCATGCTGCATAATACATTGAAAAGCTTCAAGAATACTGCCAAGCCTCGGTACTAATACTGGTCCCGGAGAGCCAGGGATTGGCGGATTGACAGTGCCGCCAAACGGTTGCCCCCGCTGTGAGGTTCATCACATTGTATTTCCCATCCGGCCGTGTAGCTTTTGCGAGAACCTTGCAAGTCTCAAAGTCAGCCGGGCCTGCCCCGATTTTTTCCTGGAGCACGATCTTTCGGAAAGCCGGTCCTCACCCTTCCGGATGAAGCTCCAATCCTTGTTCAGGCATAATCTCATCGGAAAGACGGTTCCCCACTTTTCCCGATCATGCGCTAGACGCCCGACGCCATCGCGCGGAAGGAACATCCATGACTTTTCAGTATTTCGCCGGCGCCACCTATCGTGCGCTGACCGCCGGCAAGGATGGTCCGTCGCTTTACGACGTCTGCGATCCGCTGCTGCTGCACCATCGCGGCGGCGATCCGCATCTTTCCAAATTCTACCGGACGGCGCTGGGCAATCCGGCGCTGCGCACGCTTCTGCGCCGCGCCGGGCTTCCCGAGTTGTCCGATCCCGCGCGCCTGCAATCGCTCCGCGACGCCTTGGGCCGGGCCCGCGACGAGTGTTCCCCGGACTGGCAGGCGATCGGCCAGCCGATCGCGGATCTGCTCGATACCATCGAGCTCGAACATCCCATGCCCAAGCCCAATATCGCGACCGCGGGGCGCGGCAGAGGCGCGCCGCGCCTTGCTCAAATCAGCCTCGCCCAAATCGAAGGCGCGATCCGCGTTTGCGGCGCGCATCTGCTGCGCGCCTATTCGAAGCGCGGCTTCATCCCGACCTACGCCGCCTTCAACCTGATCGGCGACGCCGATGTGCGCGGGCGCGAATTCCTGACGGCGCTGCGGGGCCTGAATTCGCGCGGCTACAAGAATTCGACGCTGCTGTTCAACCTGGCGCGAATCTTCATCGCCCGCTCGCCCGCGCGCGCCCTGATCAACCCGCCCTGGAGGGGCATCGCCGAGCCGATGTGGCAGCCGATGCAGATCCGCCATCGCTCCGCCTATTACGATGCGTTCTTCACCGAGGCGCTGCTCTGCTTCATCGAGACCGGCCTTGCCTCTTCCGATCAGGCCCGCACGGCACGCCGCGCGATATCGGACATGGTCGATTTTTGTCTTGCCACCAGCCGCGAGGAAGTGCGCTCGCATGACGGCTCGACGGTTGCCGTCGTCACCGCGCTGGCGCCGCTGCCGCATCCGCGCTTTTCGCGCTTCTTCGCCCAGATCAAGCAGGATCTCGGTTTCGGCGTCTACGTGCCGGATTGCGACACCACGGCCTGCGCGTTCTCGGCCGCAACCCAGGCCGGCTCGACTGACCCGATCCTCGATCAGCCGCTGCTCGACTTCTACGCCGGCTACCAGGTGCGCGAGGGCGACAACGAGCCTCGCGTGACGGTGCCGCTCAACGACAACATCGACTATGAAGGCGCTGTCGCCACCTGGATCGACAATCTTGCCGGTGAACGCCCGTTCGGCAACGATCTCGATCCGACCCTCAACCTCGACATCCTTGAAGTCAGTTTCCGCAACTTAAGTCGCTGGAAGATTCTCGAGACGCCGCATCGGCTGGAGACGGTTCATCGCATCATCGCCTTCCAGAAGCGGCTTGCGGAAAGCGGCGCGTTCAAAAATCCGCGCTCGCACATCTATTATCTGCCGGAGCTTTACTGCGCCTATTTCGGCCGCTGCTACGCGGCCTTCATGGCGCTGCCGGCGCCGGCGCAACGGGCGATCGATGCCGACGGCGCGTTCGACTTCATCCGCATACGCGTGCTCGGCTATGTGCGAGACGAATTGATCGCGGGCGAGATCAACGCCTTTGACGCGGCTCTCGCCCTGATCGCGCTCGGCCATCTTGGCGCCGATGCCGCGGTGCTTGCGCCGGCGCTGCGCTGCGTCCTTGACCATCTTGGCGAAGGCGGCCGGCATGGACCGTATCGCGCCTATGAATGGAACAAGATGAAGACGCCGACCCGCATTTTGGTGGGCGGCCCCGAGGTCACCTCGGCCTTCGTGCTGATGGGGCTAGCGCTGGCGCGAAGGACGATGATGCGGGGGCGAATGACGAATAGAGGCGAATGGCGAATAGGGAGTAGCGAATAGGGGAAGGGAGCGGTCCATGGTCGACCACCATTCGCTATTCGCCATTCGCCATTCGCGTTATAATGAGACCCATTGCCGTGCCGGGACTGCCGATGAAATCCAGGACCTGCCTCGTGGCCGCTTCGATCCTGCTGCTGCCGGCCATCGCGCAAGCGGCCGACATCTCTGGCGTGCCGAAAATCCGCGAGGGCGACCAGATCCAGATCGGCTCCAGCCGGATTCGCCTCGGCGGCATCGACGCGCCGTCGGTCGATCAGCTCTGCCTCAACACCAGAGGCGAACGCTGGACCTGCGGCGTCGCCGCGCGCGACGAACTCGCCAGGCATGTCGAGAACAAGAGCTGGACCTGTCATGTCGAACACACCGATCGCCGCGGCCGATCAGTTGCCCGCTGCGAGGTCGACGGCGAGGACATCCAGAAATGGATGGTGCAAAACGGCTGGGCGCTGTCCTATGTGCGCTCCTCCCATGACTACGATTCCGACGAGGCCGTCGCGCGCGAGGCCAAGGCCGGCATGTGGCAGGGCGCCTTCATCGCGCCGTGGGACTGGCGCGTCCGCAACAAGAAGACCGCGATCCTCGGCGCCGCCAAGCCGCCGGAGAATTCCAACGCGATCCTCCTGGCTTCGGCCTCGGGATCGGTCGCGCCCTCGCCCGAATGCACCATCAAGGGCAACGTCAATCGCGCAGGCGAATGCATCTATCACAAGCCCACCAGCCGCTGGTACGCGCAGATCAAGATGAACATCAGCAAAGGCACGCGCTGGTTCTGTTCGGTCGAGGATGCCGAGGCCGCCGGTTGCCGCGAGACCCGGCGCTAAGAACTCTTCCATGTGCTAGTTTGGCAGGTGGATTTGTGAGAGTACGGTGTAGTGGCTGAACATCCAGTCGAGGTGCAATCCCCCGCAGCGAAGCACGCGCGGCTCACGCGTGTCCTGCTGGCGTTGCTGTTGGTTGTCATCATCTATGGCGCGCTTGCCTATTTCGTGTTGCCGGCGATCTGGACCCATCATGAGCATCAGACGGGGCTTGCCAGACTGCCGATGGTGACGCAGACCGCGCAGGGCATTCCCGGCGATCCCATCAATGTCGGGCTGATCGGCGACGAGAAGGACGTCTTGTGCGCGATGAACGAAGCCGGCTGGTTTCCCGCCGATCCCGTGACGTTCAAATCGTCGGTCGAGATCGCCGGCAGCGTGCTCTTGGATCGCGCCTACAAGGACGCGCCGGTCAGCAATCTCTATTATCTTGGCCGCCATGAAGACCTCGCCTTCGAAAAGCCGGAAGGCACAAGCGCCGACCGCCGCCATCACGTGCGGTTCTGGAAAGTGCTCGACAAGGGCGAGGAGCAGCGACCGGTCTGGCTTGGCGATGCGACCTTCGATCGCGGCGTCGGCATCAGCCACTATACCGGCGCCATCACCCACCATATCGACGCCGATATCGACCTCGAACGAAAGCACCTCGCCACCGATCTGGAGACCACCGGCATGGTGGACGCCAAATATCAGGTGACCGGAATAGGTCCAACATTGGACGGTCGCAACGGCGGCGGCGATCTCTATTACACCGACGGCGAGGTGTGGATCTTGCGGCTGGTCGAGGCCTGCCGCAAGCGGACGAGTCCCGCAGCCATCATTCCGAGCCCGCCCGCGACCGAGATCAAGGATCAAATCTGGCGAGCGGTTGCCAATACGCTCAGAAATTAGAGGCCGTATGCTGTCATTGCGAGCCAACGGGTCGTGCGAATGCGCGCCCCCGACGAGCGCAATAGCGCTCGCGCAGAGATGACAGGCTCCGCGAAGTAATCCAGTCTTTCTTGCAGCTCTGGATTGCTTCGTCGCTTCGCTCCTCGCAATGACGGCTTTGATCTAATATCATCATGACAAGGCTCTTTCGGTCCACCCCTGCATCCCATCCCCAAGCATAGCCAAGAGGAACAAGAAAAATGACTGTTCGCGCGGGCCGGGAGTTTCTGGCGATCCCCGGGCCTACCACGATGCCCGATGAAGTCTTGCAGGCGATGCATCGTCCGGCGCTCGACATCTATTCCGATCAGATGGTCAATCTGACCGACAGCCTGATGGGCGATCTCTCAAAACTGTTCGCCACCAAGGGAAAATCCTACATCTACATCTCCAACGGCCACGGCGCATGGGAAGCGGCGCTCAGTAACGTGCTGTCGCGCGGCGACAAGGTGCTGGTCTTGGAGAGCGGCCGGTTTGCGATCGGCTGGGGCAATGCCGCCGCCGCCATGGGCGCCGAGGTCGAGGTGCTGAAGGGCGACTGGCGCCGCGCGATCCGCGCGGGCGAGGTCGAAGCGCGCTTGCGCGCCGACACGCGCCACAGCATCAAGGCGATTTTGGCCGTGCAGGTCGATACTGCGTCCGGCGCCTACAACGACATCGAGGCGATCGGCAAGGCGATCAAGGCATCGGGTCATCCCGCGCTGTTCATGGTGGATGCGGTGGCCTCGCTCGCCTGCATGCCCTTCGAGATGGACAAATGGGGCGTCGACGTCGCGATGTCCGGTTCGCAGAAGGGATTGATGACCCCGCCGGGCCTGGGCTTCGTCGCCGCCAACGACCGCGCCAGACAGGTGCACAAGAAGGCGGACTTGCGGACGCCCTACTGGGACTGGACCGAGCGCGAAGGCAGCGAGCACTACCGCAAATATGCCGGCACCGCGCCGGTGCATTTGTTGTTCGCGCTGCGCCAGGCCGTCGACATGATTTTCGAGGAAGGCCTGGAAAACGTGTTCCGGCGCCATCGGCTGCTCGCCGGCGCGGTGCGCCGCGCCGTTTCCGTGTGGGCCGAGGGCCAGGTGCTCGGCTTCAATATCGCTGAGCCAAGCGAGCGCTCCGACACGGTCACCACCGTGACGATGGGAAATGGCCACGATCCGGTCGCGCTGCATAAATATTGCAAGGAGAAATGCGGCGTGGTGCTCGGGGTCGGAATCGGCGAGCTTCAAGGCCAGGCGTTCCGGATCGCCCATATGGGCCATGTCAACGCCCCGATGGTGCTGGGAACGCTCGGCGTCATCGAAGTCGGCCTCAACGCGCTCAAGATCCCGCATGGCAAGGGCGGCACGGAAGCCGCGATCGAATGGTTAGGGGAAAGTGTTGGGCCGTGACTAGACCGTCATTGCGAGCGAAGCGAAGCAATCCATTCTTTCTTTGCGTGGAGTTATGTATTGGTTCGATTCGCTCGCAATGACGGCAGTATGGACGACAAAAGCTTTTCGCCGCCCCCGCCTTCATGCTTATATCGATTCCGCGATAAATTAAGAGGCCGACCAAGGGCGCTGCGCCGAGAATACGCGCAATGGACATAGGGAGTGATTTGATTGGCGTCGGTTGAATTGCGCGGCCTGACCAAGCGATTCGGATCGCTTAGCGTGGTCGACCAGGTCTCGCTGCGGATCGACCACGGGCAGCTCGTCTGTCTGCTGGGTCCCTCGGGCTGCGGCAAGACCACGACGCTGCGGCTGATCGCCGGATTTCTGGAGCCCTCCGACGGCGAAATCCATGTCGGCGATCGCCTGGTATCCTCGAAGGCCAAGACCTTGCCGCCCGAGAGCCGCAAGATGTCGATGATCTTCCAGAGCTACGCGCTGTGGCCGCACATGACGGTGATGGAAAATATCGTCTACGGCCTGCGTCTGCGCAAAATGGACCGCGACACCATCGCGAAAAAGCTCGCCGCCATCCTGGCGACGACCAAGCTTCAGATCCTCGCCCAGCGTTACCCCGGCGAATTGTCCGGCGGGCAGCAGCAGCGCGTGGCGCTGGCCCGCGCGCTGATCGTCGAGCCGGAGACGCTCTTGCTCGACGAGCCGCTATCCAACCTCGACGCCAATTTGCGCGAGGAGATGCGGTTTGAAATTCGACGGCTCCACGACGAATATCGCTACACCACGGTTTACGTCACCCACGACCAGTCCGAAGCGATGACCACCGCCGATTTGATCGCGGTGATGAACGCGGGAAAGATCGACCAGCTCGGTACGCCCGAAGATATTTATGCCCGCCCGCAATCGGAATTCGTGGCCCGCTTCATTGGCGCCAGCAACGTGATCAAGGGTGTCGCGCGCGACGGCAATCACATCGCCTTTGCCGGCGCGACCTTGCGGGTCGTCGGGGCCAAGCTTGCCGCCGGCCAAAGCACCGCAGCCGCGATCCGCCAGCACGACATCCAGCTTTCGCCGCAGGCGCCGCTGAGCCCGCAGAACGCGGTCAAGGCGACCGTGACGCGGCAGGTGTTTCTCGGCGCGAGCCGCGACTACATGGTCGAGACGTCCGATGGCACGGCGCTGCGCGTCACCACGCCGACCGAGACTGATTTTGCCAAAGGCAGCGAAGTCTGGCTCTACCTGCCGCCGGAACGCTGCCGGGCGCTCAGCCGATGAATTTAGACGAGCGCGCGATGAAGAGGCCAAAACTTTCACGACGCGATGCTCTCAAAGGCTCGGCCGCGCTCGCGCTCGGTTCGGTATTCGCTTCGCCGGTCCGCGCCGCGGCGCCGCCGCCCGTGCCGATCACGCCGCGACTGGTCGAGGCCGCGACGAAGGAAGCCAAGGTGGTGCTGTATTCCTCGATGGACCTGCCGGTCGGTGAAAAGCTCGGCAAGGCTTTTGAGGCGGCGTATCCCGGCGTGGCCGTGCAGATCGAGCGCTCCGGCTCCGAGCGGCTGTTCCAGCGGATCGGCCAGGAATTTGCGAGCAACATCCACGCCGCCGACGTGATCAACTCGTCCGACGCCTCGCATTTCATCCCCTGGAAGAACAACGGTTGGCTGGCGCCGTTCGTCTCCGAGGACGTTGCGAAATATTTCCCGGACCAATATCGCGACCCCGACGGCCTGTTCGCAACCTCCCGGATATGGTTGTCCTCGATCGCCTACAATACCAATCTGGTGAAGCCGGAAGACGCGCCAACGAGTTTTGCCGACCTGCTCGATCCGAAATGGACCGGCAAGATGGTCAAGGGCCATCCCGCCTATAGCGGCACGATCATGACCGCGACCTTCCAGATGATTCGCGATCTCGGCTGGGATTATTTCGAAAAACTGTCGAAGCAACACGTGATGCAGGTGCAGTCGTCGACCGATCCACCGAAGAAGCTCTCGCTCGGCGAGCGCGCGGTGATGGCCGACGGCAACGAATACGGCATCGTGCTGTTGAAGGAGGCCGGCCAGCCGGTCGAGCCGGTCTATCCCACCGAGGGCGCGCCGACGATTTCGGGGCCAACCGGAATCTTTGCGAGCGCGCCGCATCCCAACGCCGCAAGACTGTTCCAGGCCTGGCTGCATACCCGGCAGACCCAGCAATTCTTCATCGATTTCACCGCGCAATATTCGGTTCATGCGCAGGTGCAATCCAAGCCAGGCCGCCGCAAGATTTCCGATATCAAGCTGATGAAGGAAGATGCCGCCGGGGTCGAGGCGATGACCGAGGAGATCAAGACGCGCTATGCGAAATTGTTTCGGGTGTGACGTCGACCCTCATGGTGCTGGCTTTGGCTGACCCTTGCTGCGCTCTTTCGCTCCCTCTCCCCTTGTGGGAGAGGGTTGGGGTGAGGGGTCGCCACGCGGGCAGTCCCGATGCCGCAACCCCTCACCCGGATCGCATCTGTCGATGCGACGTAGCCGAAGCTTTGCTTCGGCGTTCTTTTCCAAGAACGGCCGCCCAAGGCGGCCTATGCCTCTCCCACAAGGGGAGAGGTGGCACCGAGCAAGTGCAGGCCTGAAATGAAACTTGCCTTGAGTATGGTAGGCACATGACCATCACCACTAGCATCGAGACAAGAACAAAAATCGACTGGACCAAACCGGTGCTGTGGCTGTTCGCGGCGTGCCTGATCGTCTTGATCGTGCTGCCGATGTCGTGGCTCGCGGTGTTCAGCCTCACCGACAAGGCGCGGCACTTCACGCTGCAGAATTTTGTCACGCTGTTTACCGACCCCGATTTTCTCGATCCGCTTATGACCACCGCGATCATCGCCACCACGTCAGCCGCGATCTGCTGCGTCGTCGCCGCCCCCATCAGCTGGCTGGTGTCGCGCACCGACATGCCGGGGCGGCAGATCATCCGCGCGCTGGTGACGGCGTCGTTCGTGACACCGCCGTTTCTCGGCGCGGTGGCCTGGGAACTCTTGGCCGCGCCGAACAGCGGATTGCTCAACCAGCTTTTTCGCGCGGTGACGGGGGCCGCCTCCGACGACTATCTGTTCAACATCTATTCGATGGCCGGAATCATCTTCGTGATTTCCTGCTATACCTTTCCCTTCGTGTTCGTGCTGGTGGCGAACGCGCTCGACACCATGCCGGGCGAACTGGAAGATGCGTCCGCGATTCTCGGCGGCAAAGCCTGGACCACGGCGCGCCGGGTGACGATCCCCCTGGCGCTGCCGGCGCTGGTGGCGGGCGCATTGATTGCGTTCCTGCAGGCCATGACGCTGTTCGGCTCGCCCGCGATCCTGGCGCTGCCGGCCGGCTTCCACACCATGACAACAAAAATCTGGAGCCTGTTCCAGTACCCGCCAAAGCTCGAGCTCGCCGCCGCCGCCGCGGTGCCGCTGCTGCTACTCACCATCCTGCTGCTGCAGGCGCAGAAATTCATCCTGGGACGCCGCGGCTACTCGGTCGTCGGCGGCAAATACGGGCGCCCCCGCCACGTCGAGATGAAGCAATGGCGCTGGGCGGCGCTCGGATTCTGCCTGGTGGTGCTGCTCAATCCGGTGTTCCTGCCCTATTTCGCGCTGCTCAACGCGGCGTTTTCGCCGAATGCGACGACGCTGGTCATGCCTTCGACCTTCACGCTGCACAACATCGTGTTCGTGTTCACCGAGCTGTCGTCGACTCAGCTCGCGCTGAAGAACACGGTGATCCTGGGGGCTTCAACCGCGACCATCGGAACGATCCTGGCGCTGGTCATCGCCTATGTCACGACACGCAAAATCATCGCGGGCTCGCGCGTGCTTGGCTTTCTCGCCACCGCCCCGATCGCGGTGCCCGGCATCGTACTTGGGGTCGGATTATTCCTCAGCTACACAAGGCCGCCGTTCGTGCTGTACGGCACGCTGTGGATTCTCCTGATCGCGTTCCTGACCATCAACCTGCCGTCGGCCTATCAGCAATTGCAAGCGGCGTTCACCACCATCCACCCCGAACTGGAAGACGCAAGCCGCATCCTCGGCGCGACGCGGTTGCGATCGCTGCTCCAGATCACCGCGCCATTGCTGCGCACCGGCGTGATCGCGACCTGGTGCTTCATTTTCATCGGCGTGATGCGCGAGCTCTCGGCCGCGATCGTGCTGTTCACCTCGCAGACCAAAGTGATCTCGGTCCTGATCTACGACCTCAACGAAAGCGGCGATCTTGCCGCGATCGCGGTCTTGGGGATCGCGATGCTGGTGATCACCTTTGCGGTGGTGCTCGCGGTCAACCGGATTCCGATGTTCGGCGCCAATGCCGGCACAGGGCTGCGCAACTAGATAGCCCTCATCGTGAGAGATCGTAGGGTGGGCAAAGCGCAAGCGTGCCCACCATTCGATATAGCGATTCCGGATTGGTGGGCACGGCGCGTGCGCCTTTGCCCAGCCTACGCTCGCCAGCTACGGTTATAGCAATCGGCCCGGCCAAACCCATATGTCGGGGGGCTTATTCGCCCGACCGAACGAGGATCACGTGACAAAACCGTTGCAAAAACAGGCCTTGGCGCCGGTTGCGCTACGCCGGCCGCACTCCTTCACCAGACACGGCATCACCGTTTCGGATGATTATGCTTGGCTCAAGGACGAGAACTGGCAGGAGGTGCTGCACGACCCTTCCGTGCTGGATGCGGATATCCGGAAATATCTCGAAGCGGAAAATGCTTACACCGAAAGCCTGCTCGGCCATACCGCATCGCTACAGAAGAAGCTGGTTGCGGAAATGCGCGGCCGCATCAAGGAAGACGATTCCAGCGTGCCGTCGCCGGATGGCACTTACGCCTATTTCCGCAAATTCCGCGAGGGCGGGCAGCACGAACTATACGGCCGCATGCCGCGCGAGGGCGGCGAGGAGAAAATCGTGCTGGACGGCGATGCGCTTGCGGCGGCCCACGAATATTTCAAGTTTGGCGGCGAACGTCATTCAACGGACCACAAACTGCAGGCCTGGAGCGCCGACACCAAGGGCTCGGAATATTTTGCCATACGCGTGCGCGACTGGGAGACGCTCACCGATCTTGACGATGTGGTGGAAGAAACCGACGGCACTGTCGTCTGGAGCGCGGACTGCAAAAGCTTCTTTTACGTCAAGCTCGACGACAACCACCGCCCGATGCAGGTCTGGCGCCATCGCTTAGGGACGCCGCAGGCGGATGACATCCTGATCTACCAGGAGACGGATCCCGGCTGGTTTACCCATCTGCATGAAAGCACCAGCGGTCGCTTCTGCGTGATCGCCGGCGGCGACCACGAGACCTCCGAGCAGAGGTTGATCGACCTTGCTAGTCCCGAGGCACCGCCGCGGCTGATCGCGCCGCGCGAGACCGGGGTGCAATATTCGATCGCCGATCGCGGCGACGAACTTTTTATCCTCACCGATGCCGATGGCGCGATCGATTTCAAGATCGTCACCGCGCCGCTTGATTCGCCCGGGCGCGCGAACTGGCGCGACCTGATCCCGCATCGTGAGGGCGTCTATATCCTCGACCACGATCTCTATAGCGGCCATCTGGTACGGCTGGAGCGCGCCAATGCGCTGCCCGCGATCATCATCCGCGACCTCGGAAGCAGCGAAGAGCACGCGATCGCCTTCGACGAGGCGGCCTATTCGCTCGACACCATCGGCTCCTACGAATTCGACACCACGAATTTGCGGTTTTCCTATTCGTCGATGACGACGCCGTCGGAAGTCTACGACTACGACATGGAAAAGCGCACGCGGACTTTACGCAAGCGCCAGGAGATCCCATCCGGCCACAACCCGGCCGACTACGTCACCACCCGCATCATGGCGACCTCGCATGACGGCGCCGAGGTGCCGGTGTCGCTACTGCACTGCCGCGATTTTGTACGCGACGGAAGCGCGCCGCTCTTGCTGTACGGCTACGGCTCCTACGGCGCGGTGATGCCGGCGTCGTTCTCGAGCAGCCGGCTGTCGCTGGTCGACCGCGGTCTTGTCTATGCCATCGCGCATATCAGAGGCGGCACCGACAAGGGCTGGGGCTGGTATCTCGACGGCAAGCGCGAGAAGAAGACCAACAGCTTTGATGATTTTGAGGCTAGCGCCCGCGCGCTGTGTGAGGCGAAATACACCAGCACAAAACGCATCGTCGCCCATGGCGGCAGCGCCGGCGGCATGCTGATGGGCGCGGTCGCCAACCGCACCAGCGAATTGTTTGCAGGAATCGTTGCCGAAGTGCCGTTCGTCGACGTGCTCAACACCATGCTCGACGACAGTTTGCCGCTGACGCCGCCGGAATGGCCGGAATGGGGCAACCCGATCGAAAGCGAGAAGGATTTTCGCACCATCCTGTCCTATTCGCCTTACGACAATCTGGCAGCGAAGGATTATCCGGCGATCCTCGCCATGGCTGGCCTCACCGATCCGCGCGTGACCTATTGGGAGCCGGCGAAATGGATCGCGCGGCTGCGCGCGACCATGACCGGCGGCGGCCCGGTACTGTTGCGCACCAATATGGGCGCGGGCCATGGCGGCGCGTCGGGCCGCTTCAATCGGCTCGACGAAGTCGCGATCGCTTACGCGTTCGCGCTGTGGGCGGTAGGGCTGGCGGAGCGGGGCGAGGTGTAAGTCAGCTACAAGCGCCGCCGGCGAATCGAGCCCGGTTCCCCCGCGTTGCCCGCAAAGGCCCGGCCTGCGGCCGCCTCACGACGCGCGCTGCGCGGTCATCACGATCCGGATCAGGTCGGCGGCGTTCCTGGCACCGAGCTTCTTCATGATGTTCGCGCGATGATCTTCGATCGTGCGCGGGCTGATTCCGAGCGTGCGGCCGGCTTCCTTGTTCGACGCACCGGAGGTGAACTGCTCCAGAACTTCACGCTCGCGCCGCGTCAGCGGTTCGCGGCCCGGAAAATGCAGCGACTCGATCTGCGGCACGGAATTCCCCAGCTGCCGACGCTGGTACGCCCCAATCGCATCATTCAATCGCTCGACAATTTCGCGGCTGCGAAACGGCTTTTCGATGAAATCCAGGGCGCCGTTCTTGATGGCGCGGACCGCCATGGCGATATCGCCCTGTCCTGAAATCATGAAGATCGGCGCGGGATAATCCTCGCCATGCAGTTCGTTAAGGATATCGAGGCCGGATTTGCCGGGGATATGAACGTCGAGCAGGATGCAAGCGGGGGTCCTGCTTCTCGCGACCGCCAGCAGCGCGGCGCCGTCGGCAAAGCAGATCACCTGATAGCCACCCGCCGCCAACACGAGCGAAAGGGTATCGCGGACCGCAGGGTCATCGTCGACGACGAAGATTTCACCGCGGGAAGTTGGATTCTCGGCCATGTGCCATCGTCCATAGGCAGCGAAGATGACGCAGACTCATCGAACCGTACGACGGTACATATTCGACATGCCCGTATTTGTACGGGACCGCGACTTAACGCACAAGTAGTAAGAAAGGTTCTCCAAAGCCGGTGAGGCGGAATGTTAAGAATCGGACCACTAGCGAGCTTCTTTGCGAGCACTAGACTTCCTGTTGTTCCCATGGCGTCCCTTCAGGAACTGGATGTCCATTTCCGTGCCATTGACCCGGACCAGCTCGCATCGGCGATAGGCGAGACCGGTGGACGAAAGCAGCAGAAAGAACTCCTTCAGGTTGAGGCCCTGGATGGAACCTTCCACGTTGAGCACGGCGTCGTCCTCGGAGATCGCGCTAAGCTGACAATTCCGCCGCCAGGTGTCGTCAATCGCCATCATGCAGACATCATAGCCACGGCTGAAGGTCACGCGTTCGACGCTTTTGCCATTTTCAGTCATCAAATTCGCGCCGTTGCAGTCACTGCGGACGCGGGCGCAACGAAGGCAGATGTTCTCACGGATGCTGCAGGCACCTCGTTTGGTTGATAGACGGCGCGCCGCTCCGCCATCGGCTTGAAGACGTTGGTGAGCCCAAACACCGTTTCCGCCGCGCCAAGCATCAGAAAGCCATCCGCTTCGATCACCTTGGCAAGCCGGTTCAACACGCTGGTCTTGGTTTGCTGATCGAAGTAGATCAATACGTTCCGGCAGAAGATCAGGTCGAACACCCCGAGTTGGGAGAAGTCGTGCAGCAGGTTGGGCTGCCGGTGCTGAACCATCGCGGATGTCGGCATTGATCTGCCAGAGCTCTCCCACCTGCTTGAAGTACTTGAGCAGCATCTGGATCGGGAGGCCGTGCTGGACTTCGAACTGACTGTAAAGCCCCGCTTTGGATTTTTCGAGTACCCCCTGGGAGAGGTCGGTCGCTATGATTTCGATGCGCCAGAGCGGAAAACGCCGAAAACGCCGGGGTTTTTCCCGCCGTTTGGACCTCGGCTGTGGCGCTCGGACCGAGGGGCCGGGAGCGATCTGCCTTGCGGCCGTCACCTTAGCTCGGCGACATCGGAAACGCATGATCGCGCCTCGGACAGGCATTCGTCGATCGCCATCCGCAACGCCGCCGGCGTGAACGGCTTGCGCAGGCAGCGCGAGGCACCAAGCTCAAGCGCCATCCTCAGGAAATCAGGCGCCGGCGAGGTGAGGTTCGCGAAGGCATAGCCTGACATCGCGATCAGCGGGACCGTCGGGGCGCGCTCGTGGAATACCCTGATCGACTCAAAGCCTCGCATGTGCGGCATGAAAATATCAACGATCATCAGATCGAACGCCGTGCCTTCGAGCGCCCGTAGCCCTTCCTCGCCGCCGTCGGCAACGATCACCTCAAAATTGTTACGCTCAAGATAGACCTCGATGGCCTTGCAGACCAAGGGATCGTCGTCAACGACGAGAATTTGCGGCATGCCCTCCTCCTGAAGCTGAACATCCCTCATGTTCGTTCATCGCCCTGTTGCCTCCGCCTTCATCCCACCTCTTGCGTTCGCGTCGCGCTGCGGCTCGAACACTGCGTTGGTGACCGCGGACAGGGTGGCTACATATTTTCGGTGCGGCTCGGCTGCCGACAAGCATTCGTCGATCACATTGAGCAATGTCGCCGGCCCGAAGGGTTTGCGCAGAAAGCGCGCAGCGCCGAGTGTTGCCGCCATACTCACGAAGTCGGCGCCCGACATCTCGAAATCGGAAAAGGCGTAGCCGGAGATCGCGACGAGCGGCACCGAGCGCGCGCTGGTGAAACAATCTGATCGAATCGAAACCGCGCATATGGGGCATGAAGACGTCGACGATCATCAGGTTGAAATTCGAAGTGTCGAGAGCGGCGAGACCGTTGGTGCCGCCGTCCGCGATCGTAACCCGGAAGCCGTGTTGCACCAGCCAGGCGCGAATAGCCAGACCGACATGCAGGTCGTCATCGACAACCAGGTACGGCGCATAACGGCCTCCTTGCCGCTCCGTTTCCAACCCAGGCCTTTGATAGCGCTGATTCTTTTTGCAGCGAATCAGTGCACAAGTCTCATTTCGGCCGCAAACTCGGCCGGCGTCTGCCCTCTACCGGGAATTGCAAACACTTATGCCAGGTGCTGATTTGCAAAATTGCAACGTAAGGTATACTTTAGTCTTTAGCAGACAAGCCAGGGACAGGGGTTGACGCGAGACCGCCTGAACTCCCGCCTTATCGGCAGGAGAAGAGATGTCCTTGACGCAACGTCCACCGAACCATCTGTTGCAGGCGCTGCCTGCCCCGGAGTTCGACGCGCTCAATCCGCACCTCAAGACCATTGAATTGGTCAGAGAAACTGTCCTGGTCGAAGCGGGCTCCCCGCCCGTACAAATCTATCTGCCGCACAGCGGCGCCATCGCCATGACGGTCGGCCTTCCCGAAGGACGGGTGGTTCAAGTAGCCATGATCGGCAAAGACGGCGCTGTCGGGGCATGGGCCGCGCTCGGCGGCGACCTGTCGCCGAGCGCGGCGGTTGTTCTGTTTCCGGGGACAGCCTCGGTGATCGACGTCACGGACGTCAAGGCAGTGGCCGATCGAAATGTCGCGGTTCGAAATCTCCTGGCCCGGTATGAACTGGTGCTGTTCGCGCAGGCGCAGCAATCCGTCGCTTGCAATGCGTCTCACTCGGTCGAGGCGCGCCTGTCGCGATGGCTGCTGCACGCACGCGAGCTTAGCGGTAACGAAGTGTTGCCGCTGACCCAGGAATTTCTTGCGCGAATGATAGGCGTGCGACGCAACGCGATTTCGATCGTCGCGCATGCGCTTCTGCAGGCTGGCACGATCCGCTACAGCCGCGGTCACATTGCGATTGCCAACGTGGAAGCTTTAAGAAAAACGTCTTGCGAGTGCTATCACGCGGTGAAGGCGGCGCATGAACGGCTGCTATGTGCACTGTAGCGCGCATATGAGAATAGCGTGCTCGTGCATTACGTCCCTTGATTAATTTTTCTTGCTTATAAAATGTCTGAGGGTTCGACTGCGTGACGGTTGGCGTGCATATTGAAGCTACCTCGAACCGATGACCCGTTTTGCCAGTTAGGCAAGGGGATGACGTCAGATACGACTTCTCGCCCACCCAATGGATTTTTGTCGGCGCTTTCAGCTGACGACTTCGAACTGATCCAACCGCATCTTCGAACCGTCGAACTGGTTCAGGGATGCGTGCTGGTCGAGGTCGGCGAGCGGCTCAAGCGTGCCTACCTGCCGCATCGAGGCCTAATTTCTCTCGTCGTAAAACTTGCGAAGGGGGAGCATGTTCAGATCGCCATGATCGGCCGCGACAGTATCTACGGCGCGTTCTCGACCCTGGGCGATGCAACGACGATCAACAGCGCGGTGGTCCTGCTTCCGGGTGTCGCCTCGACGGTTGAGCTCGACCGGTTTCGTGACGCGACCGACCGTAGTGCCAGTTTGCGGGCGCAGCTTGCCCGGCACGGCCTGGCGGCCTATGCGCAGATCCAGCAGACCGCGGCCTGCAACGCCGCGCATACGGTAGAGTCACGCGTGGCGCGATGCCTGTTGCAGACCAACGATCTGGCCGGCGGACATGAGCTGGTGTTGACGCAGGAATCGCTGGCGCAGATGATCGGTGCGCGCCGCAACAGCGTTTCGCTGGTCGCCAACACCCTGCAGCAAGCCAAGTTCATCCGCTACAGCCGGGGACATATCGAGATCACCGATCTCGAGGGTCTCGGCAAGACATCCTGCGAGTGCTACGCCACGGTCAAGGCGCACTATGAGCGACTGCTGTGGCCCCGTTGCGTTTAAGGAAACGCGGGCCGAATGCCCCAGGCATTCCCGGAAATCCGCCCGCATTACGAAGGGTTTGGCGCGGCCGCCGAGTTTGCGGAATCCCTTCGCCGGGCGGCATTAACGGCCTGTTCAACGCCGGCTGATATGTGTCGGGGTCTGACGAGTGTGCCAGGAGCATTATTTCGTTTGCTTTTGTCTCGCCAGCCTCCGGCTGGATGCGACCCCAGGCGGAGTTAAGGACATGGACTTTGATCTGTCGATGCCGATCCTAGTAGTCGACGACTACGGCACCATGATTCGGATCATCCGCAACCTGCTGAAGCAGATCGGATTCGAGAATGTCGACGACGCCAACGACGGATCGGCGGCGCTCGCCAAGATGCAGAGCAAGCAATACGGGCTGATCATCTCCGACTGGAACATGGAGCCGATGACCGGCTACGACCTGCTCCGGGAAGTCCGCGCCAGTCCGGCGTTGTCGAAAACGCCGTTCATCATGATCACGGCGGAATCGAAGACCGAAAACGTCATCGCCGCGAAGAAGGCCGGCGTCAGCAACTATATCGTCAAGCCGTTCAATGCCGCCACCCTGAAGACCAAGATGGAGGCGGTGTTCGAGGTCGCCGGGTAGCAACGCCAGAAGGCGTGCGGCATCCTTATCCGAGTGGTCCCGGCAACCGTACTTGTACGGCTGCCGATTTTCATACATGGCTAACAATGACGGACGATGATCGCACAAGCACAGGAGGGCTTCATGATTACGTTCGAAACGACTGACCAGAAGGAAGTCCGCCGTTTCCGCATCGCGCAGTTCAACGGCAGGACTGCGACGGTCAGATCAGGCGGATCGACGGTTACCGGCCACGTCCGGTCGGTCGTGGCGCGCGCATCGAGCATCCCGCCGCGCTGGACCATCACGATCGTCCCCGCTCCGCCGAAGGCGCCCCAGGCCATGGCCCTGCGGCCGACCCCTCGTACGCACCTGTTCGTGGAAGATTACCTCTAGCGCGCGATGACTTTTCTTCGAATCGTCATCCCGCTCTATCTCTTTGTTCGAGCATGATCTTTTCGGAAGACCGGTACCCACCCCGCATCAAGTGCGGGGCCGGCTTTTTCCGGATCATGCTCTAGCGCCCCTCAAATGGCGGCACCCGCCGCAGGCCGCGCCATTACACGCACGCGATTGCGCTCGTCCAAATGCGCCGCACCGTGCCGGCGTCCGCGATCTCTCAAGTTTTGCTTGATCGGTTAGGCTTCGGGCTCCAGCGGTGCCGCGTGGACCCGATCGGCCGTGCTTCGCGCCAGCTTTCGCATCACCTCGGCATGATGGCTCTGGAATGCCTTCGGGCCGATGCGCATGGACACCCATCCGTGCCCGCGCGCAATCTCTAGGTGAACTCATATTAACCACTATCATCTGAGTTGTCGGAGTGAGCCCGGAATCCGTAATTTCACTGGCCGGTACGCTGGTATTTACGATTTCTTTAACGAGGGTTTGCTTTCCTTAAGCCCGGGTTACGAGCCAGCCGCGAAATGCCTCCACGCGACGGGCCGACCGCTGGCGCCGGAAAAACTGCGGACGTTGCGCGTGATGATGCAGATCGACCGGATTTGGGAATTTCTGCAGCGATTGACGCCGCTGACGCGCAGCTGCCTCCTCACCGAGCTCGAACGGCTGGAGCTGTGCGGCGTCGAGATGCCCGGCTCGGCCGATATCCAGGCCAAGCTGCGCGTCGAATTCCGCAAGGAGGGAACCAGTCAAAGTCGCGCCGGCGATCCCGCACGGTACTTTTTCGCGGCGCTGGAGCCGGTGCTCATCGACGGCGCGCCCGAGCACGAAAATTCCGGCCGAATCCCGCGCGGCTCCTTGGCTCCGATCTGGGAATGGATCAGCCGCGATCTGCTGCCGACGATGGCCCGCGACTATGTCGAGGAGATCAACAAGCTCACCACTGCCGACAAGCAAAAAGACCTTCGCAAGGCGGCCGCCACGTTCCAGACCAAGGTTCTAAAATATCTCGAAAATGCGCTCGGCTCGCCCGAAAGCGTCGGCCAGACCCGCGCCAAGCTCGCAACCTACACGGCGTTGCATTCGGCCTATCACGACCTCACCAAGATGATGTGCGTGCTGCGCGCGCGTGAGGCGTTGGCGAAGTTCAATGACGCGCTGCCGGCAAAAATCGACAAGTTCGATGATGCGATGATCGTCAAGGTCACGGCGTTGCTGAAAACAATCGGAAAAGACCACGCCGACGCGGTTCCCTTCGCGCTGGCGATGGTCGCCAAGCGGCTCAAGACATCCTGGCAACTGATCTACCTCGCCACCAAGGCGGCGCCCAGCAAGAAAGCCGCCGACATTGCGGCCATGCCCTACGCGATCACCGTCTCGATGGTGCTCGACCAAATGGAGGACGCGCGATCAGCCTTGCGCGTGGCCTTGCAAAAGAACCGGCCGATGGTCGCCCGGGATATTCTGGTCACGACCTACGATTGCGAACATGCGCTGCAGGTCCGCATCAGCGAGCTCGACGCCTGTGCATGGGGAACAAGGCTCATCAACCTGATGGACGCGATCGCAGCACTTGTGGAGGACGAGGTGAGCCGGTTTCCCGACGAGGTCGGCCACATCCTGGGATCGCGCAGCCTGCGCGGCGGCCAATCCCTGGCCCGGCGCCTGAGTGCCATGGCATGGAAAGGACGCGACGCTTTGAATAGCGGCGTTGCCTCCTGCATGAAGCTGATCGGCTAAAGCGTGACGACTTTTCTTCGAATCGTCATCCCGCTCTATCTTTTTGTTTAAGCATGATCTCCGAGAATCGCTGGTGTTTGGCGACTTCAGCCTTCACGGTCAGGACCGAATGGACAGCCTCCTGAAAGACCACATCTAGTGGTCGATTTTCGGCTTTGGCCATCCATCCCGGCATCGAATCCCCGTCGTTCCACGGCATGCGAGCGCCGGCGCAACACGTATCCATAGTTGCACGAGCACGAGGCTTACACCCTTCGTTTACGACGATTTGCTTTACTAGTGCCCCATCTCATCATCGCGCGTGCAGCAATGCCCGCACGAGACGGCCGGCCGTCCGGCAGGACAGCGAAAATTGCGTGTCATGACGCAAAGCGATCAGATCGGCGAGTACCTGCGGCATTTGACCCCGCACGCGCGCGGCAGCCTTCTCACCGAGCTCGAGCGGCTGGAAGTCTGCGGCACCGCGATCCCCGGCGCCGCGGTGGTGCTGGAGAAATTGCGCACGGAATTTCGCAGGGGTGGACAAGCGCACGATCGCGTCGCCAATCCGTCGCGGCATTTCTTCTCGCCGCTCGAACCGATGCTGGTCGATGGCGCGCCCGCGCATGACAATTCAGGCCGCATCCTTCGCGGCTCGCTGGCCGCGATTTGGGAATGGATCAGCCACGATCTGTTGCCGACGATGACGAACGACTACGTCGCCCAAATGAAGCCGCTGATCGCCGCCGACAAACAGGCGGAAATCCGCAAGGTCGCGGCGACCTTTCAGACCAAGGTCTGCAAATATCTCGAAAGCGCACTCGGCTCTCCGGAAGGCGCCGAGCGCGCCCGCACCAAGCTTGCGACCTATACGGCGTCGCGTTCGGCCTACAGCGACCTGACCAGGATGATGAGCGTGCTGGGCGCTCGTGACGCGCTGGCCGAGCTGGACAAGGATCTCCCTGCAAGCATCGTGGAGTTCGACCCGGCGCAGGTCGCCACGATAACGGCGCTGCTCGATGCGTTTGGCAAGCAGAACGCTGCTGTGGTTCCCTTTGCGCTCACGCTAGTGGCGAAGCGGCTGAAGACATTCTGGCAGCTGGTTCGACTCGCAACCAAGGCCGCGGCGAGCAAGAACGCCGTCGATATCGCAGCCACACCCTACGCGGTCGTGGTGGCGATGGTGCTGGACCGGCTGCAGGACAAGGGCACCACACTGCGCGCGGCGTTGAAGAAAAACCGCATCGCCGCCGCCAAGGAACTCCTGGACGAAATCTATGACACGGAATACGCGCTGCATGTACGGATCGACCGGCTCGACCAGTCCGACTGGGGGATCCGGCTGGACAAGATCATGACTGGGGTCGCCGCCGAGGTGGAGGCCGAGGTGAGCAGGTTTCCCGAGGAAGTCGGCCACGTCCTCGGATCGTACAGCCGGCGCAGGGATCAATCGCTCGCCGGTCGCCTGACCCGGATGGCATGGAAGGGACGCGACGCCTTGCACAGCGGAGTTGCCTCCTGCATGAAGCTGATCGGCCAGGCCTAGAGCATGATCCGGAAAAGCATGCCCTCGGGCTACGACCCGATGGGTGGACACCGGTTTTCCGAAAAGATCATGCTCAAACAAAGAGATAGAGCGCGATGACGATTCGAAGAAAAGTCATCCCGCTCTAGGGTTCGGGTGCCGCTTTCCGATTTAGCAGCCTCGCCGAATGCGCCCGCGCGCCGTCACGAGCGCTTCACGCGCCGCAAGTTGAAGAACGTCTCGATGAATCGCCCCGAGACCACGAATCTGAACCACCAATACATCATCCGTCGTGTCTTCATCGGTGCTGCCCTCGCTATTGACTGTCCCACCAATAGCGCCCGAGCGGATGACGGCATGTGACATGCTTCACATATGGCGAGGCCGGCGGAAATTAACCGGCAGGGACATCTCGGCCGAATACCAGACAAGATAATGTCCTCGTTTACATCGGGCGTTTCTCTCGCGATGATCGCGCTTCCAATTCCTGCGACCGTCAGGAAATTTTGAAGGAGAGTGGCGATGCGGCGGAGACTAGGATTGTTGGCGATAGCCGTGCTGGCGGGTTGCCTGACCCTGAATTCGTCGGCCAGAACACAGACGGCACCGCAGACGACGCCGACCGACAGCGCGACGCCGACGCCGGACAATGCAGTGATGATCACGGTGTTCTTGAAGCACGACCAGTCGCGCCCGTTAAGCGAACTCAATGCGCAGCTTGAGAAGCAAGGCTACTACAAGGCCTTTCCGCCGGCCGGTATCGAGGTCGTGAGCTGGTACATCGTGATGGGGATCGGACAGGTCGTCACGCTGCGGCTTCCGGCCTCGCGGCTGCGCGAGGTCAACCGCGTCCTTGAGAATTCGGCCTGGGGCGCCTATCGCACCGAGTTCTATCCGACCTACGATTACAAGGCGGTCGGCATCGCTCAGCACGACAAAGCGCAGTAGCGCATCGAGCATTTGACGCGCCCGGGCGGCGGTAGACCGAAGCGGGGGTGCAAAAACAGCGGCACTCTCGGGGGCGATCGTATTTGTGAAATGCTGGAACCTTGTTGTCGTTCGTCACTTCGGCGTCTAAGCTGAATAGGCTCCGAGGCGAGAGGTTTCGCATGACGGACCGGTGGTCGTTGATGAAGATGCTGGCCGGGACCGCGCTCCTCGGAGTCGCGGGCAGGGCTCGCGCGCAAAAAACGAAATCATTCACCATCGCCTACCTCGCTTTGCTTCCGGGTGAGGATCGCAACTTCGTGCTGAATTTTTTGCGCCGTCTCGGAGAGCTTGGTTGCGTTGACGGACAGGGCCGGGACGCCAGCATATCGAGCGGCTCCTGTCGTCAACACGTGAGAGCTGGCCGGACCTCGTGATCGTTGTCGAGCATGCTGTTGCGGAGGGTGACTGGGTCGCGGGGCGATGCACGACGACAGCGACGCACGCCAAAACGGTGATGGGAGCAGCACCCACCAACCGGCAGGTTCAAGCGACATTCTGGGATATGCATCGCTTCGATGCGGATGGCCGCATCGTTGAGACCTGGAACCTGACGGACAGCCTCGCCATCATGCAACAACTGGGGCTCGTTCCGACGCAGCCGAAGTGAGGGGCCGAGGCTCGAAGACATCAGCTTCATGACGTCGCGTTTTGCGCGTCGCAGCCTGATCACCAGATAGACCGCAAGCGCCGGTGCAACAAATCCTGGGCCGGGCAGTTGCAGGCCGCCGAACACCAGCTGCAGCGCAGGCAGCCAGAAGACGAGCCGCGCGAGGCGACGGCCGGTTAGGTGGTTGCGCGTTGAGATAACATGACCTTGTTGATGAGCCGCGACTCGGCGGCGAAGATCATTCGTCGAACCGACGTAGATGTCGCCGTTCCTTAGTTCGAGGAAATAAACGTACCACAAGCGGCAACAGTCTCCCTACGCTCCTGCCGGAGCTTCGGGAGACACCCTTCGCCCTCACGGTCTCCGGGTGAGGGGTGAACCAATCCGGAGGGCTGCCAGCGTCGGACGTAGGGTACCCTCGGCCTGAGTCTAATGTGGCAGTAATCCGAAGCTCTACGCGATTATCCTCTACCGTACGCCATAGCGCGTGAAGTCCTCACCAATCTTAGCCTGGATTGTCTGTGCCGCTGAGATGTCGGGAACGCTGCCAGCTTTGTCGCCCTGCTTGAGCTTGGCAAGCCCGCGTCCATAAAGAGCGCTCGCCAGCTTTGGGTCGAAGCGCAGCGCAGAACTATAATCATCGATAGCCGCGCCTAGTTGACCCATCTTCAGGTAGATCAGCCCACGCGAGTCATACGTCGCGGCGTCGTTCGACCCCGACTGAAGCGCCTTATTGCAGTCCTCCAACGCCGCCTGCAACGCACCGAGGATGGCTCGGGTCCAACAGCGACCGTTCCACACGGCTTCCAAATTGGGATCAAGACGAATTGCCTCGTCATAGTCCCGGGCCGCGCTATCATACTCATTCTTTTTCAGGTAGGCTCCGGCACGGTTGGCGAAGGCTTCGCCGTAGTTGGGATTGAGCTTGATCGCCTCATCGAAAGCTTTGATCGCGAGGTCGTATTCGCCCTTCCTCAAGTAAGCCACACCGCGGTTGTTGAAGGGCTTGGTGTAAGTTCGATTGAGCTTGATCGATTGATCGAAATCCTGGATGGCGCGGTCGTAGTCACCCTTCGCGGTATAGGCATTGCCACGATTGTTATAGGCGATAGCCAAGGCAGTCGTGCCATGACCCGCATCGATGAGCGCCGTGCAACCATTAATCCGAGCTTCAAGCGAGGTGCGATCCAAGCCGTTGCACAACTCAATATTCTTGAGATAGTTATCCTTCAGCTTCGGATTCTGAGCCGCCGCCGGTGACCCGAGCAACAGCAAGATGAGAATGGGCGCCACGCCGTCGATGATGCCCCCTCTTGCACCAGATTCCATATCAGGCTTCCTGATTTTGGAAATTAGGGAATGTGCGGTCGTTTATTTCTGCGAGCGGGCGTTTGCACGCCCGGAGAGCTGCTTGTACCGAGAACGGCTTGCGCCCGAGAAATAATCCTAGCACCCTCGACAGATGTTGAAATTGAACTTGTGATCGGCTTTTTGCTCGGGTTGCTGCGCAGTGGATGCCCCAGGCTTCTTCGTTAGTTTGCTCTTGCCCTCTTCGATAAGGGTAGCAAATTTGACTGTCCCATCATCCGAAATTTCGATGCGCGGCGTGGTGCCTCGAATACCCATGGTTGCGACAGGGGTGTCGATCTTCATGTCGCCGGTCTTCGCGATATTGCCGGCAACAAAAGTGAACGTTCCCTTGGATAGATTGAACAAGGTCGAATTGGACTTCCCGTTTGGGTCGTACACGAACTCGCTCAAAGCCATGCGGGCGCTGCTCGATAGGTTGAACGAGGTGCCGTCGGTAAAGTTAATCCCGACCCGGGCGTCGGCCCCGGTCTGGACCACGTCGCCCTGATAGACGAGATCACCAACCTTCGTCTGACCAGCTTGACCGGAGACATTTGCTTGAATGACCACCGCACTCGCATGTTCAATTGTGACCGAACCCGTGGCGGTTACAACTTTCCCGATGGGTTTTGCAGCGAGATCCTGAACAGCGGGCCGGGAAGAATCGATTTGCGCTTGAGCCGGACCAGAAAAAAAACTGGCTAGCGCCAAAGCGAAACCTGTCACCAATACGGCAATCGTACGTGTGCACATGATCCCCCCTTCCTGAGAAGATCTTGTTGCTATGGCCGCCCGGCAATCCTTTGAATTGCGGGCTAAGGCCGCAATACGTATCATAGCTGGTTAGTCCAGCTCACGCCATTTTATTCCTTAAACTAGTGGAATGCTATAAAAAGCGTGACATTTTCGAGATTCAAATATTTAATAGTTTTTATGGGAGGGCCGTGCCGCGGGGCGCCACGACAGCACTTCGCGTCGGCGTCGCGTTGAACGCGTCTCCTTCCTGAATAGTTTGGGTTATTTGGATCAGGACGTTTCGGCGGGCTAGCGTAGGGCTGCCAACGCCAAGATATTTTGACCTCTTGGCGCGGGCAAAGCCAGACCAAAAAAACTGCGGCACCACGCTGGGCCTGAGTTGCAGGCGAGGTCGAAGCCAATGTTCATTACGTCCCGCGTCGAGTCCGGGGACGATGGTAAGGCCGTTGTGGCCCTGCTTCCCCAAGTCATCGGCAATATTCAGACGACGACCGGTTGCGGCACCCTCAGACGTGCGGGCGACATTGCCGTTCAAGTCAGGGTCGGCGATCCTGTTTGCCAGGGTGACGTGATCGAGACCGCAGCCGACGGTCGGATCGGAATTCGCTTCATCGACGGCACCGTGTTCAACCTGTCCCCCGGCACTCGCGTGGTGCTAAGTGAATTCGTCTGCGACTCCAACGGTACCTCGCATTCGGCCCTGTTCGCGGTGACCAGAGGGACCTTCGCTTTCATTGCCGGCCGGCTGGCAAAGACCGGCTCCCTGACGGTGGACACGCCTGTTGGCAGCATTCGCAGCCGGGCCCAGGGCGGCGGTATCGGCATGCTGTCGTTCGCGGCACTGATCTTCTCACTCATCAAGGAGGTCCAGGCCGCGGACCCGAACGTCACATTCTTGGATGACGACAGCATCACATACAAGGACCTCGAGCACGGCGTATTCGAGCTCGTGACCAAGGAGGCGATCCCGCGACACATCATTGTTGAGGATCCTGGAGAGACAATCGTCCTGAGCACGAGAGGGTCCTCGATCAGCGTGAACCAGGTCGGAAACACCGCTACTCGAATGGAGGAGTTACAGGCGGCCCAACAGGACGTGCTCGCCAACTTCGCGAAAGGGCTGGGACACACCGGGTCCAGCACCCCTCCCTTCGTCAATCCGCTGCCGCTAGAACCAATCAATTTTATTCAGACTGACGCCACCCACGCACAAAATTCGCTCCCACCGATACAGTCGACGATCTTCATAGTTCCCGAGACCTTTATCGTGCGTCCGCCGCCGACGCCGCCGACGCCGCCGACGCTGACCGCGGTGACGGGGCCAATCGAAATCGATACGATGGCGTTTGACACGTTCACCGCCACCAGCGGAACTTTCTCTGCCAGCAGTGCCAACAGCAGTGCCACACTGACCTTCGGCATCAGCGGGGGGACTGCCGGCAACACGGTACTGGGTGGGGTGACATACGATGTATCGAACACCGGCCCGTTTGGCACGCTTTACGTCGACAGCACGACCGGCGCCTACACCTTCGTCCCCAACAGCGCTGCGATTAATGCGCTGCAGGCGCCCACGACCGAAAACTTCACGATCACGGTGTCGGACGGCACGCTCTCAGCAAGTCGGGCCTTCACGATCGACATCAACGGCGTCAACGACGCGGCCATCATTTCCGGCACCACGACCGGCTCGGTGGTCGGGGCGGGCGGCGTCGCCAATGCCTCGCCCGGCCTGCTGATCGCGACCGGCGCGCTCACTGACACCGACGTCGACAATCCGCCCAACACCTTCACCCCAGTCAGCTCGCCCACGAAAAGCGCCGGCGGCTACGGCACCTTCACGATGACGGCGGCCGGCGTGTGGACTTACACGCTCGACAACGCCAACAGCGCGGTGCAGGCGCTCAATGTCGGCGATACGCTGGCCGACACCTTCACGGTGACCAGCATCGACGGTACCGCACAGGTGGTGACGATCACCATCCACGGCCCGCTGATTGCGGCGACGGGGACGGCTCCGTCGCTGACGCTGAGCGAGACGCATCTGACGGCGACGGCGCTGGACGACCACATCGCCGGCTCGGCGCCGGACGCGACGCTGACGACGACGTCAGGCAACTTCTCGACGGC
>JBATYU010000040.1:0-3383 GCA_049674245.1 Bradyrhizobium sp.
GGTAAGCAGAGGTAGGCGATTGCATCCCGCCCGCACAGCGGACAAAATGGCCGCCAATCGGCCACCCCCAAAACCGTCGGAGGAACCCATGGGCACCAGCATCACCTTCAAGCGTCCGGACGGCAACGACGCGTCCGGCTATCTCGCCAATGCCGCGCGCGGCAACGCGCCTTGCGTGGTGGTGATCCAGGAATGGTGGGGGCTGCAGGAGCAGATCAAGGGGCTATGCGATCGCTTTGCGGTCGCAGGCTTCGACGCGCTGGCGCCGGATCTCTACAACGGCAAGGTGGTGCCGTATCACGACACCGACGCGGCGGGCAAGGAAATGAACTCGCTTGATTTCATGGATGCCACCACGCAAACCGTGCGTGGCGCCGCGCAATATCTTGGCCGAAACGGCGCCAAGGTCGGCCTCACTGGCTTCTGCCTCGGAGGTGCCGTGACCATCATCGGCGCCACCAAAATTCCGGAGCTTGCCGCGGGCGTGGTGTTTTACGGCATTCCGCCGGAGCAGGCGGCCAAGCCCGCGGATGTGAAAATTCCGCTGCAGGCGCATTTCGCCAACAAGGATGATTGGTGCACGCCGCAGGTGGTCGACGCCTTCGAGAAGGCCATGAAGGCGGCCGGCAAGTCGTTCGAGCTTTTTCGCTATGACGCCGAGCACGCTTTCGTCAACGAGCAGCGCATGAATGTGCACGATCGCGCGGCTGCGGAGCTCGCCTGGGGCCGCGCCACGGAATTTTTCAGCAAGCATTTGGGATAAAGCTCTCCGCCGTCGTCCCGGCGAACGCCAGGACCCATACGCCGCGGCCTCGCTATCCAGCGCTGCGGCTGGACGGCTTTCTAACAACTACCATCGGTGGTTATGGGTCCCCGCCTTCGCGGGGACGACGTAAGATTGTCAGCGAGCCTTGCTCACCCCGTCCCACCACGCGCAGGTGCCCGACATCAGTCTGTAATTGCCTTCCATCACCTGCACCGGCGCGCGCAGGCCGGATGCCGCGGCGCGCATCCGCATCTCGCGCGCCACCTCGCGATCCTTCTCCGGCAGCCAGACCCGTTCGTGCCCCCACAGGCTCGGACCATCCGTCATTTCGACCGGCTGCCAGTTCGCCGGATCGATCTGGCGGCCGCCCCAGCCGCATTCGACCATGAAGGACGACGGCGTCTTGGCGTAGAACGACGTCATGAAGTCGTTGGTATGACGGCCCAGCGTGACGCTGACGCGATTTTCCTCGCTCAGTGCGACGTCGTAGGACTGGCCGACATCGTCGAGCGAAAACAGTTCGACCATCAGATGGTGCATGCCGTTCTTGCCGGTCTCGATCAGCGCCAGCGAGTGATGGCGCGGGTTGATGTGGAAGAAGTAAGCGCGAAAAGGCTTTTCGATGTAATCCGAAAGCGCGAAGCCGAGCACGTCGACATAGAACGGCATTGCCGTATCGATTTTTTCCACCGTCAGCACGACATGGCCGAGGCCGAGCGGCCCGGTGCGGAAGCCGGAAATCGAACGTCCGGGCTTGAATGGCACCTCGTCGATCTCGGCGCCGTAAAACGCCTCCAGCCGATTGCCGGCGGGGTCTCGAAACGAAATCAGCGCGCGCACGCGCCTCGTATCCGCAAGCGTTTGCGGTTCGGCGGTGACCGCGATGCCCGCGGCCTCCAGCCGGGCCGCGAGCGCGTCGAGCGCGGGAGCGTCGGCAACCTCCCAGCCGAAGAAGCGCGCGCCTTCGCCCATGGCGCGATCGATCACGATACGCTGCTTGCGGTCATCCATCCGGAAAGAGAGCTGCGAGTTGCCGCGCTCCACCGCCTGCAGGCCGACGAGGTGGGTCCCGAATTGCCGCCAATCCTCGAGATGGTCGGAGCCGAAGCCGGCATATCCCAGTGCCTTTAGCATCGCGCGCCTCCTATAATCCCGGCGTAGATCCGCCGATACTTGCCTCAAATCGTACGCTTATTTTCGCGCCCGTCCACGGCCTAGGTTTTAAGGCCATCTGGGGTCACCTTAGGGTCCCTTGGGGTCCCCTGGGGTCCCTTGACGTCCCGCGCCCCGATAGTGTTTACGTAAACGCCATGAGCACCGCTGTCCGCCCATCCCGCCGTTGGTGGCGCACCTCCTAAGAGGTGGCCGGTGCGATTTCCATTTTCTCCCATCGCTAGAGGTCGCCATCGCAGTGCGGCGGCCTTTCGTTTGTCCTGTGTGGCGTTCCCTCGAGCCAAGTTTCGTAAGAGGATCACATGAACAGGACGGTTTTTTCACTCCCGGCGAGAAGCGAGTACCGAACCCATGGCGGGCTGGCGGTCACCCGGTCGGTCGAACAATTCTCCGGCGGCGCCAACCGGCTCGACGAACTGATCGAGCATCTCGATCGCCGCCGCGGCGTGGTGCTGTCGTCGGGCACCACGGTGCCGGGCCGCTACGAGAGTTTTGACCTCGGCTTTTCCAACCCGCCGCTCAAGCTGGAGACCACAGGTTTCGACTTTTCGCTTGAGGCCTTGAACCGGCGCGGTGAGGTGCTGATCGCGTTCCTTACCGATAGCCTGCGCGAGCCCTGCGTCGTCGTTACCGAAAAGACCGCGTCCCGCCTTGCCGGCCATATCCTGCGCGGCGCGGCACCCGTCGAGGAAGACCAGCGCACCCGCCGCGCCAGCGTGATGTCGCTGGTGCGCGACATCGTCAAGGCGTTCGGCGCCAATGACGATCCGCTGCTCGGCCTGTTCGGCGCGTTCGCCTACGATCTGGTGTTCCAGATCGAGGACCTCGTCCAGAAGCGCGCGCGCGAGAAAGATCAGCGTGACATCGTGCTCTACGTGCCGGATCGCCTGTTGGCCTACGACCGCGCCACCGGACGCGGGGTCGTATTGAGCTATGACTTTGCCTGGAAGGGAAAGTCCACCGAAGCGTTACCTCGCGAGACGCCTGAAAGCGCTTACGCCAAGACGCCACGGCAGGGATTTTCCGATCACGCGCCCGGCGAATATCAGGCCACCGTCGAGACCGCGCGCGCGGCATTCGCGCGCGGCGATCTGTTCGAGGCGGTGCCCGGGCAATTATTTGCCGAGCCCTGCGAGCGCTCGCCCGCGGAAGTGTTTCAAAGGCTGTGCCGGATCAATCCGTCGCCGTATGGCGCGCTGATGAATCTCGGCGACGGCGAATTTCTGGTGTCGGCGTCGCCCGAGATGTTCGTGCGCTCCGATGGGCGGCGGGTCGAGACCTGCCCGATCTCGGGCACCATCGCGCGCGGTGTCGATGCGATCGGCGATGCCGAGCAGATCAGGCAACTCCTGAACTCGCAAAAGGACGAGTTCGAGCTCAACATGTGCACCGATGTCGACCGCAACGACAAGGCGCGGGTCTGCGTGCCCGGCACCATCAAGGT
>JBATYU010000041.1:0-2123 GCA_049674245.1 Bradyrhizobium sp.
CAAACGTTCATTGAGCTGCAATGTGGCTGTGTCTTCGTTCGCGTGTAGACGACGAGCCCCAAAACCGCCGTCCAATTGGCAGGAGCAATCAAATGATGCGGATGGACCGTCAAGCGCTGGAGCGGAAGTTGGAGCATACCCGCAGGATCGCCTTGGAACCCACCGATCCCCTGACGCGGGAGCGGCTAGCCCAAATGATCGAAGAGCTGGAATTTCAGCTCCAGGACAAGCGAAAGGTCGCGAGCAAGCTTACCACAACCATTCCCCCGGGTCAGGCTGAGCGCTGGAATGCCGCGCTCAAGTTCGCGAACTCATAAGCTTGAATCCGTTCATCCTCGATAACGGACATGTGGGAACTGCACCGGCGTGACCGTTTGGTGCCATTCGCGTCGATTTTGGCATGTCCGCGACATGTCCGGTGATGGGGTGCCGGCTTTGCCGGTTGAAGGCATCGGTTTGGACGTGATTCAAGCGCCCGAACGGGAGCCTCGAATTATGCGGCAAACGGGTCGTGACAACGACGCCTATTCCGCCGCCTGCTTGGTTTCGTTCAGATACGCCTGATAGGCGAGCCGCAGCCCGTCTTCCAGCGAGGTGCGCGCGCGCCAGCCGAGCTTGGCGAGCCGGGTGACATCGAGCAGTTTTTGCGGCGTGCCATCGGGCCGCGACGTATCGAAGCGGATCTCGCCGCGATATCCCGTGACGGTCGCGACGAGAGCCGCGAAATCGGCGATCGTGATGTCCTTACCGGTGCCGATATTGACGAGTTCGCTCTCCGAATAGATCTTCATCAGGTGCATGCAGGCATCCGCCATGTCATCGACATAGAGAAACTCGCGGCGCGGCGTGCCGGTGCCCCAGACGGCGACGCTGGCAGCGCCGGAAAGCTTTGCTTCGTGAAACCGGCGGATCAAGGCAGCGACGACGTGGCTGTACTCGGGATGATAGTTGTCGCCCGGCCCGTACAGATTGGTCGGCATCACGTTGATGAAATCGCAGCCATATTGGCTGCGATAGGCCTCGACCATCTTGATCCCCGCGATCTTGGCAATCGCATAGGGCTCGTTGGTCTGTTCGAGCGGCCCGGTCAGCATCGAATCTTCGCGCAGCGGCTGCGACGCCAGCTTCGGATAAATGCAGGATGAGCCTAGGAACATCAATTTTTCCGCGCCGTTCCGATGGGCGGCCTCGATGACGTTCGCCGCGATCACGATATTGTCGTAGATGAATTCGGCGCGCAGTGTGTTGTTGGCGACGATGCCGCCGACCTTGGCGGCCGCCAGAAACACGATTTGCGGGCGCGCCTTGGCGAACCAGCCAAAGGTGGCCGCCTGATCGCGCAGATCGACTTCAGTGCGACCCACCGTCAACAGCTCGACCTTCTCGCGCGCGAGCCGGCGCACCAGCGCCGAGCCGACCATGCCGCGATGCCCGGCGACGAAGACCGTTTTACCCTTCAGGTCAAACGGAGTTCCTGCCATCGGCAATCTCCCGTTTCGCGATCTCGAGATCGCCGGCCACCATTTCGCCGACCAGTTGCGCCAAGGTCGTCTTCGGCTTCCAGCCGAGCTTCTCGCGCGCCTTGCTGGCATCGCCGATCAGGAGGTCCACTTCGGTCGGACGGAAATAAACCGGGTCGATGCGCACAAGAGTCTTGCCGGATTTCCTGTCGACGCCGGTTTCGTCCACGCCCTTGCCGCGCCATTCGATCTTGCGGCCGACTTCGGCGAACGAAAGCTCGACGAATTCGCGCACCGAGCGCGTCTCGCCGGTTGCCAGCACGAAGTCGTCGGGCGCGTCCGCCTGCAGGATCCGGTACATGCCCTCGACATAATCGCGGGCGTGACCCCAGTCGCGCTTAGCCTCGAGGTTTCCGAGGTAAAGCGTATTCTCAAGACCGACCTCGATGCGGGCGACGCCACGCGTGATCTTGCGGGTCACGAAGGTTTCGCCGCGGATCGGGCTTTCGTGATTGAACAGGATACCGTTGGAGGCGAACATGCCGTAGGCCTCACGGTAGTTCACCGTGATCCAGTAGCCGTACAGCTTGGCGACGCCATAGGGCGAGCGCGGATAGAACGGCGTGGTTTCCCGCTGCGGCACTTCCTGGACCAGACCATAAA
>JBATYU010000042.1:0-5802 GCA_049674245.1 Bradyrhizobium sp.
CTCGCCTGGATGTGCCTGACGGTTGGCATCGCGATGGGTTCCTATTGGGCCTATTACGAACTCGGCTGGGGCGGCTGGTGGTTCTGGGATCCGGTGGAGAATGCTTCGCTGATGCCATGGCTCGCCGGCACGGCGCTGCTGCATTCGGCGGTAGTGATGGAAAAGCGGAATGCGCTGAAGGTGTGGACCATTCTGCTTGCTATTTTGACGTTCTCGCTCTCGCTGATCGGTACGTTCCTGGTGCGCTCGGGGGTGCTTACCTCGGTCCATACCTTCTCAACCGATCCGGCGCGCGGGATTTTCATCCTGATGATACTTATCGTGTTCATCGGCGGCAGCCTCGCACTGTTTGCCTGGCGCGCGCCGCTGCTCAAGCAGGGCGGCCTGTTTGCGCCGATCTCGCGCGAAAGCGCGCTGGTGTTCAACAATCTGTTTCTCGCCACCGCCTGTGCCACGGTCTTTGTCGGTACGCTGTATCCGCTGGCGCTCGAGGCGCTCACCGGGGACAAGATTTCCGTCGGCGCGCCGTTCTTCAATCTTACATTTGGACCGCTGTTCGTGCCGTTGCTGATCGCGGTGCCGTTCGGGCCGCTGTTGGCATGGAAGCGCGGCGATCTCTACGGGGTTGCACAGCGCCTGCTTGCGGCATGTGCGATCGCGATGGTTGGCCTCGCCGCGACCTTCGCGTTTGAGGGCACCAAAGCGGTGCTCGCGCCGTTCGGAATCGGACTGGCGCTTTTCGTGATGGCTGGCGCCATCACCGACATTGTCGAACGCGTGGGTCTGCGCAGCATGTCGCTTGAGACGATCGCGCAGCGCGCGGCGGGACTGCCGCGCTCGGCCTGGGGAACGGCGGTGGCGCATTTTGCGCTCGGCATTACCCTGCTCGGAATTGTTTGCGCCAGCACCTGGGGCAGCGAGCGTATCGTCGCAATGAAACCGACGCAGACGGTTTCCATCAGCGGCTATGATCTGAGTTTTGACGGCATGGTGAGCCGGGACGGCTCAAACTACCGCGAGACCGCCGCGCGCTTCACTGTTCGCAAGGGTGGCACGGTGATCGGCGTGATGGAGCCGTCGAAACGCGTCTTTCCGTCGCGCGATGGCATGTCGACCACGGAGGCCGCGCTGCTCACGCGCGGTGTCAGCCAGCTTTATCTGTCTCTCGGCGACGGCAATGCCGACGGCTCTATCGCGCTGCGGCTGTATCACAAGCCGCTGGTGCTGCTGATCTGGCTTGGCGCCGTGGTGATGGCGATGGGCGGCGCGCTTTCATTGTCCGATCGGAGGTTGCGGATCGGCGCACCGAAGCCTGCGGCGAGGCTCTTGGCGCAACCGGCTGAATAATTTTCTCTCGCCCGAGGCGGTTGCGCCGCACCGTCGGGGGACTAAGCTCAAGGACTTCGAATGGCTTGGAGCGCTCGGTTTCTCTTGGTGGTGCTGACGCTTCTCGGCGCGGCGCCTGTACATGCCGTCCAGGTCGACGAGATTCTCGTCGATCCGGCGCTGGAGACTCGCGCCCGCGCGATCTCGCACGACCTGCGATGCATGGTGTGCCAGAACCAATCGATCGACGATTCCGAGGCGCCGCTGGCGCGCGACTTGCGGCTGCTGGTGCGGGAGCGGCTCAAGGCCGGCGACAGCGACAGCCAGGTGGTCGATTACATGGTGGCGCGCTATGGCGAGTTCGTGCTGCTGAAGCCCCTGGTGAGCTGGCATACGGCCATCCTGTGGGGCGCGCCGTTGACGATACTGATCATCGGCCTGGTTGCGATCGGCTTCACGGTCCTGCGCCGGTCTGCCGGAGCTCTGCACCCAGAAGTTGTAAAATTGAGTGAAACGGAGCGGCTCAAACTGAACGCCATTGAGCGGTCGCAATTGGATGGCGTCTAGTCCAGGAGGACGGCTGATTTCCTGATCTGGATCAAGTATCGCCGGTGATCTCGGCTCCAATATGAGCGAGTCGGCGCGCGATGCATCCAAGAGTAAATGAAATAAGTCCACCGAGGGGCGCGAAAGCATCATGGATTATAATATCTTTTTCGATCGGGCTTTGAGCCAGCTTCGAGACGAGCGGCGCTACCGGGTTTTTGCCGATCTTGAGCGTCTGGCGGGCCGATTCCCGCATGCGATCTGGCATTCGCCGCAGGGGCCGCGTGAGGTGGTGATTTGGTGCTCGAACGATTACCTCGGCATGGCGCAGCATCCGAAGGTGGTGGGAGCGATGGTTGAGACCGCCGCTCGGATGGGCACCGGGGCCGGGGGAACGCGCAATATCGCCGGCACCAATCATCCGTTGATCGAGCTGGAGCGCGAACTCGCAGAACTGCACGGCAAGGAGGCCGCCCTGGTCTTCACTTCAGGGTACGTCTCGAACGAAACCGGCATTTCCACCATCGCGAAACTGTTGCCGAACTGCCTGCTGCTCTCGGACGCGCTAAACCACAACTCCATGATCGAGGGCGTGCGCAAATCCGGCACCGAAAAGCAGATCTGGCGCCACAACAACGTCGAGCATCTCGAGCAGTTGCTGCGCGCCGCCGATCCCGACCGGCCGAAATTGATCCTGTGCGAAAGCCTTTATTCGATGGATGGCGACGTCGCGCCGCTGCACAAGATCTGCGACCTCGCCGAGCGCTACCGAGCGCTGACCTATGTCGACGAGGTGCACGCCGTCGGCATGTACGGGGCCCATGGTGGCGGAATCTCCGAACGCGACGGGGCCACGGCGCGCATCGATATCCTCGAAGGCACGCTGGCCAAGGCCTTCGGCTGCCTCGGCGGCTATATCGCAGCGAATGCCAACCTGATCGATGCCGTGCGTTCCTATGCGCCCGGCTTTATCTTCACGACGGCACTGCCACCGGCGGTCTGCGCTGCGGCGACCGCTGCCATCAGGCATCTCAAATCGTCGCAGTGGGAGCGTGATCGCCACCAGGACCGGGCGGCCCACTTGAAATCCATACTCAATGCCGCGCGCCTTCCGGTCATGCCGAGCGACACTCACATTGTGCCACTACATGTCGGCGACCCCGAGAAATGCAAGATGGCGTGCGATCTCTTGCTGTCAGAACACGGCATCTATATCCAGCCGATCAATTATCCGACGGTACCGAGGGGCCTGGAGCGGCTGCGGATCACGCCGTCGCCGTATCATGACGATGCGCTGATCGATCGCCTCGCCGAGGCCTTGGTCGATGTTTGGGACCAGCTCAAACTTACGCGTCATCCTCATATCCTCGCCGCGGAATAACTCCGTCTGGGGGTGAATCTGGCTGTGGCCGCTAGCGGAACCTTGCTGGTCCAGCGCTTCAGTAAATAAATGAATGGCTTCGTCGCCAATGCCCTCTTCAGCCGCCGTGTTCGCGGCCGGCCTTAAGGTCGGCAACGACGGTCGCTTGCACGTCCGTAACGAATAAAGCAAGCCAAAGGGCCTGGACCTGGAGCGGAGCCCGTTCGGTAATTGATTTAGCGCAAAAGCCGGACATCGAATCTGCGCTACGTAAATAAGAAACCGCGAACCGCGATAGGTCGGGGTGTACCGATGCCACAGATCATTGATATCCTGCTTGAGGAGCATCGCAACATCGAGAAGCTGCTTCACGTTTTGGAGCACGAACTTGAGATATTCGATCGCGGCGACCGACCTGACTATGAGATCCTGCAGACGATCATCCAATATTTTCAGGACTACCCCGAAGATTGCCATCATCCCAAGGAAGAGATGATCTTCGAGAAACTGAAGTCCCGGGACGCCGCTGCAGCAAGGCGCTTCGGTGACGTGGAGGCCGAGCATGAAGTTGAAACCAGGCGGTTGCGCAGCTTTGCTCACGTCGTCGACTACATCCTCGCGGACCAGGAATTCCTGCGGGAAGACTTTCATTTTGCGGTGCACGACTTCATCGAGCATCAGCGTCAACACCTGAAAAAGGAAGAACAGCTGCTGTTTCCTGCTGCCGTGAAGGCCTTGCAACGGGAAGACTGGGCAGAAATAGATGCACGACTGGACGACCGGATGGACCCGTTGTTCGACCGCGTGGTGGAAGAAAAATTTCATACCCTACAAGAGACCATCCTGCGGTGGGAGCAGGAGACCGAGAAGACCCGTCTAGCCAAAACGTAAGTGCAACCTTGAGGACGGACAGCCGAGTTGATCCGGATCAATTCATCCCGGTCAATTTAGGCGTAGAATTATCGTTGCGTCATTGATTTGTTCTATCGGTTTGACCGCAAGGCGGAGGAGCTGTCTATGGTTGCCTCAAACGTGGGTGTTGAAATTCGGAAAAAAGGACACGTGATCCCCGATCGGGGCAGCCCAGGTCCGATGCCACAGCAAGATGCCGGCGGCTCTCACGACCATGAAATGCATCCGCAAAAATTGATGCAGTTGGTTGGTTATCATGATCAAAATGCAGGGAGGCATGACGTAGCCCATCGTCTGCACTAACTTCAGTTGGGAGACTGAGATCGTTGCGAGCGGGAGCTGCGTTATGGCGACTACTAGGCTGGAATACTCTCACGGCAGCGTCTTGCGTAAGAATGAGGGTGAGGAAGGGCTATTCTATCGGGAGCTATGCATGCGAAAAGTTCCGAACCTGTCCATTTCGCCGGAAAAAGTGTTTTTCATCGTCTCGAAGGCCCGCCAATCCGACATCAAGGCTACAGGATCGGAATTCGCCTCCGATTTGATCGACGACGATATGGTCCATGGGATTGATGACCGTAGCAAGGAGACCGATCGCACGGAGCTTTCGGGTTTTATTCGGGGTCTGAATGTCGACGAGCAAATCGACCTCGTTGCCCTTACCTGGCTCGGCCGTGGTGACGGCGGTCTGGAGAACTGGCGCGATCTCCGCGCGGAGGCATCGCGTGCTCACAATAATCGTACGGCATCTTACTTGATCGGGACGTCAATGCTTGCCGACTATCTTGAGGAGGCTCTGTCGCAGTTCGGCAAATCCTTTGAGGATTTCGAAGAGCGACTTTGATCGGTTCTCGAATGGAAGACCTACGGTCGAACGAAGTCCGCAGATAATCATTTGATGTAGCGCAGACCCGGGTGGCCGCATATGCCGGGCCTGAGTCGTGGTGTTGCCGCCGTGACTTGAAAGTCCGGAGGGCGTTGCAGGGCTCACGTCCGTGAAGCGTTCTTAATCGGCCGATCCGGAGGCTCGTATAACCGCTGGGCGCGTGCCACGAACGAGGCAATGATATCGTTCATGCCGGCAGACACCACTTTGTCCACCAGTCGCTCGAGGAGATGGGAACGGAATTCCAGTTCGGCCATCAGCGTCACGCGACAGCGGCCTCCCGGACGCGAATCGAAGAGCCAGGAAAGCTTGAATTTCCGGAACGGCGGCTTGTTCGCAGTCACGTCGATCCGCTCCGGGCGACGAAGGACCGTTTTCGACTCGAATTCTACGCGGATCGGGCCGATCCCCAGGACTTGGTCGGTGTAGTAAACCACGGCCTCCCGCTTTCGGACGCGCGCTGTGATCCACCAGTGCAGAAACTCCGGATAGCGCTCGACGTCGGCCGCGAGATCGAACAGTTGCTCGGGGCTGTAAGGCATGATGCGATCGACCTTTTCGCTCAGCATTGCCGAATCCCTCCTTGAGATATTTGCCTCCTTTCGGCGAACCCCTATTCTCTGTCAGTTCGCCTATCTTGTTCTAATGATCTAGATCAAGAATCAGTCGAAAGCCTTGCGACTCCCCTCGCACTGGAGAGCCTGACGTCAGGCTGCCACAGAGCGCGGCAAGCATGACATTGCGGGGCTGGAGACATTTCTCTCAGTCTTTG
>JBATYU010000043.1:0-1655 GCA_049674245.1 Bradyrhizobium sp.
ATCAGCAACATCCGAACGCTGTCAAAAAACTGGATATTGTTTACCGATCGGTCCGCGAATGACGCGTTTGTCACATCTCACGCCACGAAACCTTCTGATCGCCGCCCATGATGTGCTGGCGACGGCTTTGGCGGTGTTTACGGCCTTCTACCTGCGCTTCGAAGGCGGAGCGGGCTTCTACGACCGTTTGCCGCTGCTATTGCGCATTCTGCCGTACTTCCTGCTGTTCGGCGTGGTGGTTTGCTACGTCTTCAACCTCACCACCACCAAATGGCGATTCATTTCGCTGCCCGACGGGCTGAACATCGTGCGGGTAGCGACCGTGCTGACGCTCGCGCTCGTGGTGCTGGATTATATTTTTGTCTCGCCGAGCACCAACACCACGTTCTTTATCGGCAGGGTCACCATCGTTCTCTACTGGTTTCTCGAGGTATCCTTTCTCAGCGCCTTGCGCTTTGCCTATCGCTATTTCCGTTACACGCGCGTTCGCCGTCATGCGCGCATCGACGACGCTTCCCCGACGCTGTTGATCGGCAACGCCGCCGATGCCGAGATTCTTTTGCGTGGGATCGAAAGCGGCGCGGTCAAGCGGATCTGGCCGGTCGGCCTGTTATCGCCATCGAGCGCCGACCTCGGCCAGTTGATCCGCAACATTCCCGTGCTCGGCGGCATCGACGACATCGAGGATGTGATCGGCGATTTCGCAAGGCGCGGCAAGCCGATCTCGCGCGTGGTGATGACACCCTCGGCGTTCATTCCTGAGGCGCATCCCGAAGCCGTACTGATGCGCGCCAAGCGGCTTGGGCTGATCGTCAGCCGGCTTCCGTCGCTGGAAAGCGGCGACACGCCGCGTTTGACGGCGGTCGCGGTCGAGGACCTGCTGCTGCGCCCAAGCGAGAACATCGACTATGCCCGCCTCGAAGCGCTGGTGAAAGGCAAGGCGGTGATCGTCACCGGCGGCGGGGGTTCGATCGGTTCGGAAATCTGCGAACGTGCCGTCACCTTTGGCGCGGCGCGGCTTTTGGTGATCGAGAATTCGGAGCCGGCGCTCTATGCGGTCACCGAAGCTCTCGCCGCCCAAGGCAGCGGCGCCCTGATCGAAGGGCGGATCGCCGATATCCGGGATCGCGAACGCATCCGGCGGCTGATGGATGAATTCAAGCCGGATCTCGTGTTCCACGCCGCCGCGCTGAAACACGTGCCGATCCTCGAGCGCGACTGGAGCGAGGGAGTCAAGACCAACATCTTCGGCTCGATCAATGTCGCAGACGCAGCACTTGCAGCGGGCGCCGAGGCGCTGGTGATGATCTCGACCGACAAGGCGATAGAGCCGGTGTCGATGCTGGGCCTCACAAAACGCTTCGCCGAGATGTATTGCCAGGCGCTCGACCACGAGCAGGCGTCTCGACACGACGGGGGCCTGCGCATGCGGCTGATCTCGGTGCGGTTCGGCAATGTGCTGGCGTCGAACGGCTCCGTGGTGCCGAAATTCAAGGCGCAGATCGAGGCGGGCGGACCGGTGACGGTCAAGCATCCCGACATGGTCAGGTATTTCATGACGATCCGCGAGGCCTGCGACCTCGTGATTACGGCTGCCACCCACGCATTGGCCGCCATGCGTCCGAGCGTTTCGGTCTACGTGCTCAATATGGGTC
>JBATYU010000044.1:0-13614 GCA_049674245.1 Bradyrhizobium sp.
CTTGCACACCTGCGATCCGCCCGGAACGCGGTACCGGTCTTGGTCCTCACGGCCCGAGATGCCGTGGAGGCACGCGTCGCGGGACTAAATGCCGGGGCCGACGACTATCTCGTGAAGCCGTTCGCCATGGCGGAGCTCATTGCGCGCGTCAAGGCGCTGCTGCGCCGCCCAGGCGGCGCGCTCGGGGCGACGCTGCAAGCCGGCAATGTCGCCTTCAACACGATCGAGCGCCATGTCGATGTCGGTGCCACCGCATTGGTCCTCACTCGTCGCGAAGGCGCAGTTCTCGAGCATCTCATGCGACGCCTGAGCCGTGTCGTGCCGAAGGCGGTCCTCGAAGAGAAGCTCTACGGCATCGACGACGAGCTCGCCTCGAATGCCATTCCGGTTCATGTGCATCACCTCCGTCGCAAGCTGCTCGAAGCAAACTCGACGGTTGAAATTCACACGGTGCGGGGTGTTGGCTACCTGCTGACCGAAGGCAAGGAATGAGTCGGCCACGTTCGCGCTCCCTTCAGCTCCGGCTCGCGTTGAGCCTGGCCGCGGTTTACCTCGCGGCCACTGCCATCGCCATTGCCGGACTAATATATCAAGCCTATTCGACCGCTGACGAGCTAAGTAAGGAGGACCTGAACCGGCGCGCCAAGCACCTGGCGGTTCTTGCCACCGCTGACGGTGCCGGAAATCCCCGGATCGATCTGCCGGACTGGCTCGATGCGCTCTATCGCTCCGGCGCCTTCATCTATGCCGTGAATCGCCCGGACGGACCTGTTATCGCAGCCTCCGGCCCGGAAGTCGCGGACCTCGTGGCTCGCCTACCGGTCCCGACGGATGTGCCAGCCTACTTCAGGCTCAGAAGTTTCGGCGTCGCGAGGAAGGACTACTTCGGTCTCACGGCAAGACTGGCGAGCCGCATCGGACCGCTCAGGGTTACGATCGCCCGCGCGGCCGACGACGATGCCCTGGTTCATTCCCTGCTAACGGAGTTTGTCTGGGACCTTGCATGGCTGGCTCCCGCCATGGTCATCGCGACGCTTTCGATCGGTGTCCTCGCCATCCGCCGAGGGCTGGGTCCGATCCGCGATGTTTCAGCGAGTGCAGCAGCCATAAACCCGGGGAGCATCTCCGTCCGTCTACCCGAAAGCGATGTTCCAGCTGAGATTCAGCCGCTGGTCGCGGCGGTAAACCACGCGCTCGATCGCCTCGAGCGAGGTTTCGTCGCTCAGCGGCAGTTTACCGCCAATGCAGCCCATGAGCTGCGCACACCGCTCGCCATCATCACCGGCGCACTCGATTCGTGGAAAGGCGATGGGGAGGTCGCGAAGCTCAAGAGCGACGTCGCCCGGATGAATCGCGTTGTCGAACAGCTTCTCCGCGTGGCGCGCTTGGATGCCATAGCGCTCGACGTGTCAGGCACGGTCGACCTCAACGAGGTTGCAGCCTCCGTTGTCGAAAACATGGCGCCCTGGGCAATTGAAAGGCACCGCACTCTCGCCTTTTCAGGGACGCCAGAGCCTGTCGCGGTCAAAGGCAACGCCCACGCCATCGAGGACGCCATCCGGAACCTGGTCGAGAATGCGGTCGGCCACTCCCCTGTTGGAGGAGAAGTCGTCGTCGGGGTGCATTCCGATGGCAGCGTCGGCGTGGCCGACTGCGGTTCCGGTGTTCCAGTCGAACACCACGAGCGGATCTTCGATCGGTTCTGGCGCGGCAAGGGAAGCGGTCCCGGTGGCGCCGGTCTTGGTCTGGCGATCGTGCAGGAGATCATGAAGGCGCATCACGGCACTGTCGGCGTGACGGACAATGTTGTCGCGGGCGCTGTTTTCACGCTGCGATTTGCGCCGCTCAAGGATCAACAAGGCGTGCGCGCGTGACGGCGCTATGAGGTCATTTATCCTTGTCCGGCATACCAGGTGCACTTTGTCGCAACATCTAAGTGCGATCAGGCCACAGGCATAATTCTGTCTTAAACAACTCCTGCGAGCGTCCTCCTTGCGACTGGAGGATAGCGGGTCCGCTATCCGGACTCGTTCGATAGCCGTCGAATACCAGATTGGCCGGGGAGACAGACCGATGCAATCGTTGACTCGTCGCGAAGCAATTGTTTTAGGCGCTGTGAGCACCACGACCATTTTGGTCGGTGCGCGCGGCCGCGCGCGTGCGACTCCGGCGGACGCGGCGGCTCAGATCGCCAAATTCACCGGCGGCAAGATTCCGCAAACCGGCCAAATCACAATCGAACTCCCGGAGATTGCCGAAAATGGCAACTCTATCCCACTCTCTGTCGCCGTCGACAGCCCGATGACGGCTGACAACTATGTGAGCGATGTTCTCGTGATAGCGGAGGGCAACCCCTGGCCCGGAGTTGCGACCTTCAAATTCACGCCAATGTCGGGGCGCGCAGAGGTTGCCACGCGCATCCGCCTTGCCGGATCGCAGAATGTCGTTGTCCTCGCCAAGTCCAGCAATGGCGGAGTCCTGACCGCGCAGAGAGAGGTCGAGGTCACGATCGGCGGCTGCGGCGGTTAAGCCTCCCAGGAAGGCATTGAACCAATCAGGAGATCGTTATGGCCGAAAAGCCGCGCATCAAGCTGCCCAAGGATGCGAAGAAGGGCGAAATCATTCAGATCAAGACGCTGGTCGCGCACATTATGGAGTCAGGCCAACGCAGGGACAAGGATGGAAAGATCATCCCGCGGATGATCATCAACAATTTCCTTTGTACGTTCAACGGCACGACGGTTTTTTCCTGTGGCTTGGAATCTGCGATAGCGGCCAATCCCTACCTGCAATTTTCGGCAAAGGTCGAGGAGAGCGGAACGTTCAGGTTTAACTGGATCGACGATGACGGAGCCGTGATGACCGCCGAGGAAAAAATTACCGTCACTTGATCTGGGGCGCCGCCGGCTCACCGAGCATTCCCGACGATATCAATCGCATGAAAGACACGTCGATGAAGCGGGACCTGGTCCTGACCATACTTGTTGCTGGCGCGTTGGGTCTCCTGCTCGCTCTTACAACGATCCCCGGTCGCTTCGAATCGTCGGTGCAACAACCGGGTCCGGCACCGATCGCAATCGATGGCGCCGCCTCGGCCCAACCATGGGTTCGATATCCGGGCTGGCCGACGCGCGATACCTCGAAGTTCAACTCCCTGGCGGCAATCAAATCGCCACCGGCGCCTGCCGCGCCACGCAAGATCACCAGCCCAGTCGAAGGAAACTCCTCGATCGGCGAGAAACTGGTCGCGGATCGCACACGCGGCGGCTCCTGCATTGCCTGCCACGTCATGGGTCCTGCGGGCGGCGCGGACCTTCCGGGTAATGTCGGCCCCGATCTTTCCGAAATCGGCAATGCGGGGCGCGATGACGAGTGGCTGTTCAACTATGTCAACGATGCGCGGGTGTACAATCAGGAGACCGTCATGCCGCCGTGGGGCACCCACGGCATCTTCAACGAAACCGAGATTGGCCACATCGTAGCCTTTCTCAAAACGCTCAAGGGGCCAGCGAAATTCAAGACCGAACTGGATAATCCAGAGCGACGGCCAATCCCCGTCGAGGCGCGCGACAATCTTGATTCGTTGATCAATCCGGCAATGTGGGCGATAGAAGAGAAGGCGCCCAAATTGTGGAAAACGCCCGGCCCTACCGGTGCTTCCTGCGCTACGTGTCACGCCAACCCGGATCAGGCGTTCAAGACCTGGGCGGCCGAAATGCCGAAGTGGGAGCCTCGGCTCGCCAAAGTGCTCGGCATCGAAGAGTTTGTGACGCGTCATGCCAAGGCCACAACCGGAAATGTCTGGCTGATGCAAGGCGACGAGAATACCGCGCTTTCGATGTATCTTCGGTTTCTCGCGAACGGGTCGGAGATCAAGGTTGACGTCGCCGGCGGGCCGGCGAAGGCCGCCTACGAGCGCGGACAAGCTCTCAGCACGCGCAAGGTGGGCGCTCTCAATTTTTCCTGCGCCGACTGCCACTCGCCTGACCGCGCCGCCAACAAATGGATTCGGGGACAGCGGCTCGGCGAGCTGAAGGGACAATTGGATCACTTCCCGACCTGGCGCACGAGCCAGCAGTCCATCTGGGATATCCGCAAGCGCTTTCAGTGGTGTCAGGTGGCCATCTGGGCCGACGACTTGCCACCGGATGCCGGCGAGTACGGCGAACTCGAGCTCTATCTCGCGGCACAGAATGCCGGACAGAAACTCAGCGTGCCGGGTATCCGACACTGAGTTTTCCGCATACCCTTCGTCAGTGAAGTGTTCCCGAATGGTAGCACGATCGCCGGACATTGACGAAGTTACCTTCATAACCACCGCTTCCGATGCGGTTACTCTATTCGCAAAATTAGGTCAGCTCGCACATGGTTCAGTCATGAATACGAGATATCTGGCAGGCGCCTTGGCCATCAGCGCCCTCGTCGGCTCAAACCCAGGTCGCGCCGAAGAAGCATTGGTGACCTACAAATCCTTGGCTCCCAGGATCGCGCTGGACCTTGCCCAGGCCGCGCTTGCTGACTGCCAGCAACGCGGCTATCAGGTCGCGGTCGCGGTTGTCGACCGCGCCGGCGTGATCCAGGTGGTACTGCGTGATCGCTACGCCGGTCCGCACACGCCTGCGACTGCTTCCGGCAAAGCCTGGACCGCGGCGACTTTCCGCAACAGCACCAGTGGTCTGTTTGCCATCAGCCAGCCCGGCATGATGCAGGCAGGTATTCGCAACCTGCCGGGCGCCGTTATTATCGGGGGAGGACTGATCGTCGAGTCAGGCGGTTTGCTGGTCGGCGCGGTTGGGGTGTCGGGAGCGCCGGGAGGCGATGCCGATGAAGCCTGCGCCAAGGCCGGGATAGAGACCATTCAAGGCAAGCTCGATTTTTAAGAACTCAGGTCGCGATCGGCGTCGGCATGGTCAGGAACGCCCGGGTCACGTGCCAGAACAGCTGCCGGTTGATGGCGAGCACGACGGAGTGCGCGGTGCCCGGCAGGATCGCGAACTGGCGGTCGCCGTTCGGAAGCTTGTTATAGAACTCCTCGAGATCGGCGACGGTCGCGATCCCGTCATATTCGCCGCGCACCAGCAGCACCGGCGCCAGCACCTTCTCAGGCAGCACGACCGGCAAATTGGCGGTCATGTCGAGATAAGTGCCGGTCGGAACCTGATCGCCGAACTGCATTTCGACGTCCGCCAGCGCCTCGATGGCGGCCACATCGCTGGTGCCCGGCTTGTCGCGGGTGGCGATCGAGCGGATCATGTCGCGGTCGCGTTTGCGCATGTTGTGCGAGCGATAATATTCCAGCTGCTCGGCCCGCTTGGTGAGCGTCGGCGAGCCCTCACCCTTGTAGGTGAAGGCCGCGAACACCAGCCGGTCGATGCGCTCGGGCGCCACCATCGCATAGGCGCCGGCCCGCAACGCGCCGGAAGATTCGCCAAGGAAATGGAATTTTTGCTGGCCGGTTTCTTGCGAGACGACCCCAATCGCCGCCTTCAAATCCTCAACGCCGCTGGCGATGTCCGAATTGCCCGAGGTGCGGCCGGATTTGCCGTAATTCTCGTGGTCCATGGTCCAGCAATCGAAGCCATAGCGGGCGAATTCGTTCATGACCGAATAATCGCCCTTGCCCGGCACGTTGAGATCGAACACCCGCGAGCTGATGGAGGAACCGTGCACGAAGAACACGACCGGCCGCGGTTGCTCGCCGCGCTTCGGCGCGCCCAACCGCTTGCGATACATCCACAACGGCACATCGCCCTTCTTGGCCCAATATTCGCGGCTCCAGATCTCGGCGCCATCCGATGTCGCTGCGACCGCCGTTTGGACCGGCAGCGCATCGGCCAGCGCTCCCGCAACGAAGCCAAGTCCGGCGCCCTTGATGACGGCGCGACGCGCCAGCGGATTCTCGAACTCAATCATGGCGTTTTCCCAACATGTTGCAGTTTCCCAAGAGCCTGCAGTTTTCGATGGATGTCGAATTCTAACAGAGCGTATCATCGTTCGATAGTTCATGTGCGCTGCGAAGCGAAGGCACCATCTTGCGTCCGGGAAGTGGAACAAGCTGACATGCGGCGCAAGCAGGTCTAGTCTTTCGGCCGTCCAACCCAGGGCGGACGACGTTGACCCGTCCAATATAATTGCGCCACGGACACCGTAGAGCGCGAAAATCCAGGGAGGTATCATGTCCAAAAAATCATGCACGGTTTTGACCGCAGCGCTGCTTTGCTCCGGGCTTCCAGCGATGGGCCAGCAACTGCCCGATGGACCCGGCAAGGAGTTGGCCGAGGCTAACTGCAACAGCTGTCACACGTTGTTGAGCCGCGTCGGCTCGGGCTATACAGCGAACGGCTGGAACACCGTGCTGCGGATGATGGTCAATCAGGGAGCTCCGCTGGCGGCCGATCAGATTGAGCCGCTCAAGGCCTACCTGATCAAGGGCTTCCCGGAAAAAGGCAAGCCTGACGGCGTCGTCATTCCGGGGTCCGCGGAAGTTTCGTTCCAGAAGTGGCAGGTCCCCACGCCAGGGTCTCGGCCGCATGACCCCTTGGCGGCGAAGGACGGTTCGCTCTGGTACACCGGTCAATTGGCCAATGTGCTTGGCCGGCTCGATCCGGCGAGTGGCCAATTCACCGAGTTTCAGCTCAAGACGCCGCACTCCGGACCGCACGGCCTGCAGGAGGATAATGACGGCAACATCTGGTACACGGGCAACACGGGATCGTTGATCGGAAAGCTCGACCCGAAAACCGGCGCAGTCACCGAGTACCCGACCCCGGAGCAGGGCGATCCGCACACGCTCATCTTCGACAAGAGCGGAATTCTGTGGTTCACGATGCAGAACCTGAACCGGATCGGACGTCTCGACCCGAAGACCGGCGAGATCAAACTACTCACGCCGCCGACGGCGGGTTCGCGCCCCTACGGCATGGCCTTGAATTCCAAAGGAATCGTGTTCTTCGTCGAGTTCGGTACCAACAAGGTAGGCAGCCTCGATCCGAAGACGATGGAGTTTCATGAGTACCCATTGCCCGATGCCGCGTCGCGGCCGCGGCGCATCGCGATCACCAGCGACGACATCGTTTGGTACTCCGACTATTCGCGCGGTTATCTTGGTCGTCTCGATCCCGCGACCGGCAAGGTGACGGAGTGGCAGTCTCCGAGTGGGCCGAAGTCGGAGCCGTACGGCATCTCGGCGATCAACGATATCATCTGGTATAGCGAGTCCGGATCGACCCCGAATACCGTCGTGCGCTTCGATCCGAGAGCCGAAAAATTCCAGAGCTGGGCGATCCCGGGCGGCGGAAATATCGTGCGCAACACCTCAGTGACGCGCGACGGCAACTTCTTGCTCGCCAACAGTCTGATGAATGACATCACCTTGGTCACGATCAAGAAGGACTGAGCCCGTGCGGCGGGTCTATTGGCGGCAAGGGCGCGCGCACAAACGACGCGTGAGTGTTCGCGCAGTTCTGAAAGCGTTCCCCGGATGCTGCGCAGCGCGTTGGCGATGCGCTGCTGATCCGGGGTCCATCGTTTGGCCATGAGTTGATCCCGGCTCTGCGGTGCACCGTAAGAACGCTGCACCGCGTCCGGGACACGAGACCAAATCTATTTGTTCTCCGAAGGATCGCGGTGCACCGGATCGACCCACAGCACCGTCTCCGGTTTCTCCACCGGCTCGATGTCGAGGTTGATCGCCACCGCCTGGCCGTCACTGCGCACCAGCACGCATTCCAGCACCTCGTCGCGGCTGGCGTTGATCTCCTGATGCGGCACGTAGGGCGGGATGAAGATGAAATCGCCGGGGTTGGCTTCGGCAGTGAATTGCAGCTGCTCGCCCCAGCGCATCCTCGCTCTTCCCTTCACCACATAGATGATGCTCTCGAGATGGCCGTGGTGATGCGCGCCGGTCTTGGCATCGGGCTTGATGGTGACGGTGCCGGCCCACAGTTTCTGCGCGCCGGCCCGGGCGAAATTGATCGCCGCCTTGCGGTCCATGCCCGGCGTCGACGGCACATTGGGATCGAGCTGATCGCCGGGAATGACGCGGACGCCATCGTGCTTCCAGCGCTGCATCTCGTCGTGATCGTGGGAGTGAGCGGAATGGGTGTGATCGTGGTGACCTGTCATGGTGCCCTTTCCTGGATCCCGTTCGCGCGAACGGCTTACTTCACGGCCAAGAGTTCGACGTCGAACATCAGCGTCGCGTTCGGCGGGATCACCCCGCCGGCGCCGCGTGCGCCGTAGCCCAGCGCGGGCGGGATGATCAACGTGCGCTTGCCGCCGACCTTCATGCTGGCGACGCCCTCATCCCAGCCGGCGATCACCCTCTTCTGCCCGATCGGAAACTCGAATGGTTCGTTGCGGTCGACGGAAGAATCGAATTTCTTGCCCTTCTGGCCGTTCTCGTAGAGCCAGCCGGTGTAATGCATCACGCAGGTCTGGCCGGGTTGCGGCGACGCGCCGGTGCCGACCTTGGTGTCGACGATCTGCAATCCTGAAGCTGTGGTCATGGGTTTTCCTGGTGTCTGCGCCGACGCGCCGAACGGCGCGGCGAGGAGAAAGAGGCTGAAGCTTAAGACGGCGATGGTAAGGGTTCTGAACTTGAGAGGTCGCATCTTTTTGTTTCCTTCGGATGATGAGATCACAAGCTGTCGATTTAGTATCCGAGCGCGCAGCCGTCCGTGCGCGGATCGGAACCGCCGGTCAGCGTGCCCTTGTCCCAGTCGATCCAGATCGCCTGCGCGCCGCCGAGCGGTGCGACCAGGCTCGTGGTCTTGTGGCCGATCTTCTTCAGCCCTTCGACGATCGCGGCGGGCACGCCGTCCTCGAGCTGGTAGACGCCCTCATAATGCAGGCCGCGCGGCATATCGATCGCCTCCTGCACATCGCAGCCGTAGTCAACAATGTTGGTCAAAACATGGGTCTGCCCGACCGGCTGATATTGTCCGCCCATCACACCGTATGGCATCACCACGCGACCGGCCTTCGTGACAAGCGCCGGAATGATGGTGTGCAGCGGCCGCTTGCCCGGCCCGATGCAGTTGGGATGGCCGGGCTGGATGCGGAAACCGCCGGCGCGGTTTTGCAGCAGCACGCCGGTCTTGTTCGACACGATCGCGGAGCCGAACGCCTGCGCGACCGAATTAATGAACGAACAGACGTTGCAATCCTTGTCGACGACGCTGATGTACACCGTCGACGGGTTCATCGGCGGCGCCACGTTGGGCAAATCGAGCAGCCGATCCATCCGGATCTTGCCGATGTGCTCGTCGGCGAATTCCTTGGCAAGAATTCTGGCGACGTCGACCTTGACGTGGGCGGGATCGCCGACATGCTCCTCGCGCATCGTGTAGGCGATCCGCGCGGCCTCGGCTTCGAGATGAAACCGCTCGACGCTCAGCGCGGGGAATTTCGTCAGATCAAAGCGCGACAGGATATTGAGCATCACCAGCATGGTGATGCCCGGCCCGTTCGGCGGGCATTGCCAGACGTCGAGCCCTTTATACAGGGTGCCGATCGGCGAGGTAGTTTCGGTGGTATGGGCGGCGAAATCCTCCAGCGTATGCAATCCGCCGATGCCGCGCAGCGTCTCGACCATGTCCTCGGCGATGGCGCCGGCATAAAACGCGTCGCGGCCATCCTTCGCGATCGCGCGCAAGGTCTTGCCGAGCTCGGGCTGATGGATCACGTCGCCGGCGACCGCGGGCCTGCCGTGCGGCAGCAGATAGCGCTCGGTGTTGGTGCCCTTCTTCAATTTGTCGAACCAGTTCTTCCAGTCGAAGGCGATGCGGGGTGCCACGACGTAACCCTCTTCAGCAGCCTTGATTGCCGGCTGCAGCAAGGTGTCGAGGCCGAACTTGCCGTGGTCGCGCAAGATCGTCGCCCACGCATCGACCGCGCCGGGAATAGAGACGGCATGCGCCGAGGTCAGCGGCACCGCATGGATCTTGCGCTCGAGATACCATTCCGCTTTTGCGGCCATCGGCGCCCGGCCGCTGCCGTTATAGGCGACGATCTTGCCCTCGCCGCGCGGCTGGATCAGTGCGAAACAATCCCCGCCGATGCCGGTCGATTGCGGCTCGATGACGCCGAGCAGCGCACAGGCCGCGACCGCGGCGTCAGCCGCAGTGCCGCCGGCGCGCAAGACCTCGATCGCGGTTAGCGCCGCAAGCGGATGCGACGTCGCCACCATGGCGTTCTGGGCGTGGACCGTGGATCGGCCGGCGAGATGGAAATTCCTCATGCCAAATTGCTCATTTGCCGTTGTTCTTGCTGCACTCGCCTGGACCGGAAGCGGAGTTACATGACACATCCGAGCCCGGCAGGGCAATGGCTAGCATGCCAGGGGAATGTCGTCCGGCAATGGTGGGTTTCCCCTCACCCACCCGCCTGCTAAACACCCTCGCCATGTCGCTAAAGGTCGCCGCATTCTATCAATTCGCAGCACTGCCGGACTTTCGCGAGCTGCGCGGGTCGCTACGCGCGATCTGCGTTCGCCTTGGGTTGAAGGGCAGCGTGCTGCTCGCCCATGAGGGCATCAACGGCACGCTCGCCGGCCATGCCGACGCCATCGATGCGCTGGTCGACACGTTGCAGCACGGCGCCTTGTTCGGCGGCAGGCTCGACCAGCTCGAGCTGAAATTCTCGCTAGCCGCCGCGATGCCGTTTCGACGCCTGAAGATCCGGCTCAAGAAAGAGATCGTCACGCTCGGTGACGCCGGGGCTGACCCAACCCGACAAGTCGGAATCTATGTCGGGCCTGCCGAATGGAATGCGCTGATCGCGGCGCCTGATACGCTCGTGATCGATACCCGCAATTCGTTCGAAGTGGCGCTGGGCACTTTTGAAGGCGCACTCGATCCCGGCATCGCAAGCTTTGGGCAATTCAAGGAATTCGCCGCGCGAAAACTCGATCCGGCAAGGCACCGGAGGATCGCGATGTTCTGCACCGGCGGCATCCGCTGCGAGAAGGCCAGCGCGCATCTGCTGGCGCGCGGGTTTATCGAGGTTTATCACCTCAAGGGCGGCATCCTGAAATACCTGGAACAGATGCCGGAAGCCGAAAGCCGCTGGCGCGGCGAATGCTTTGTGTTTGACGAGCGCGTCGCGCTCGGCCACGGGTTGCGTGAACGCCGGACGGAAAGCGGTTGCAATGAATGACGAAAAGGCGCTCAGCGACCGCATCGACGCGCTGGAGAGCCGCGTGATGTTTCAGGACGAAACCATCGAGACGTTGAACCAGACTATCACCGCGCAATGGCAACAGATCGATGCGCTGACACGTCAGCTTGCCAGCTTGAACGATCGGCTGCAGGAAGCCGAAGCCAACGCGCCGCGGCCGGCGAACGAGCCGCCGCCGCATTATTGAGAGCGACAGTCAAATCTAGCGGAACGTCGCCTTGACCTTGTGCCACAGCGTCTCATTGTCCCGGGCATGGTCTTGTTTGGTCGGCTCATTGTCGTGCCTGGACGGCGCCGGCTGGGCGGCGCTGACAGGATCGGATGCCGGAAAGCTGTCGATCAGGCCGGCCTCCAGCCTTGCGTGCAGTTCCTGGTCAGCCAAAGCGGCCTCGCGTGGATCGGCGGCATGCTTGTCGTGCGCGGAAGGATTGAATTTTTCAACCGTTTTCTCAGCCATGATGGTTCTCCAGGGCTGGATAACGCCTGGGATTCGCTCAAGTTCCCGTTCTCGCCTTGGCGTTGACCTGACCTGCATGTATCAGGAGGTTCAAAAAGCCCGCCAAATTGCAGGACGTACGATTGACCCAGAAATCCGCCGTTAAACCATTTCTTGAAGTGCTTTCGGGCCACCGCCAGAAGGTGCCGCCGATCTGGATGATGCGGCAGGCCGGCCGATATCTGCCGGAGTACCGCAAAGTGCGGGAGAAGGCCGGCGGCTTTCTCGATTTGTGCTTCACGCCGGAACTCGCCACCGAGGTCACGCTGCAGCCGATCCGCCGCTTCAACTTCGATGCCGCGATCATCTTCTCGGATATCCTCGTCGTCCCCTACGCCCTCGGCCGCGCGGTCTCCTTCGAGGTCGGCGAAGGTCCCCGGCTCGATCCGCTGGACACGCCGGAGAAGGTCGCAGCGCTCGCAGCCAAGGCCGACTTCACAAAACTCGAACCGGTCTATGAGGCGCTGCGCCGCGTGCGCCGCGAACTCGATTCGAAAATCGCGCTGATCGGTTTCTGCGGCGCGCCCTTTACGGTCGCGACCTATATGGTGGCGGGGCAAGGCACGCCGGACCAGGCGCCGGCGCGGATGATGGCCTACCGGCATCCGGACGCCTTTGCAAAAATCATCGACACGCTGGTCGAGAACTCGGTCGACTATTTGCTTGGGCAATTGAAGGGCGGCGCCGACGCGGTGCAGATTTTCGATACCTGGGCGGGCGTGTTGCCGCCGCGGGAATTTGCCCGCTGGTCGATCGAGCCGACCAAGCGGATCGTCGAGGGCATGCGGGCGAAGGTTCCCGGCGCAAAGATCATCGGTTTTCCCCGCGGCGCCGGCGCGCTGCTGCCGGCCTATGTCGAGGCGACCGGCGTCGATGCCGTCAGCATCGACTGGACAGCGGAGCCGTCATTGATCCGCGAGCGAGTGCAGACCAAAGTTGCCGTGCAGGGCAACCTCGATCCGCTGGTGCTGATCGCAGGCGGCGCGGCGCTCGATCGCGCCATCGATGATGTGCTGGCGAATTTTGCGAGCGGCCGGCTGATCTTCAATCTCGGCCACGGCATCCTGCCGGAAACCCCGATCGCGCATGTCGAGCAGATGGTGAAACGGGTGCGGGATTTTCGGGCGTAGCGAGCACGCGGTCGCGCCGCGGACGCCAGCGCTCCCTCCCCGGTCTGCGGGGCTGCTTCAAGGCGCGTGAAGAAGGGCGCCCGCTTTTCCTGATTCGAATTTCAAACAGCCATTTGCCACCGTCATTCCGGGATGGTCCGAAGGACCAGACCCGGAATCTCGAGATTGGTGCGAATTGATCAAACTGATTTGCCCGGTCGGCGCAACCGCGATGGCCTTCGACACAGTAACACGACGGGCAATTTTCGCATGGCGGGCATGCGCGAGTTTGTCCGTCCGGGTAAATCGACCACGGCGGCGACGGCAACACTGCCCACCTGGTCAACAACGCCGGCATCACCGGGAACATCGCCTGTGCTGGCAGGGATCGTGGCGATCGGACGCGATGCTCGAGCTTGACAGCCTTAAATGTAACTGGTATGGTTATCGCTATGACCGCGAACAGTCGTATGGCGAGTGCCGTCCACATCATGAGTTTCGTCGCTTACGCCGGTGACGAGGGAACGACTTCGCAGGCAATCGCGAAAAGCCTCCAGACCAACCCGGTCGTGGTGCGGAAGATCCTCAAGCTCCTCGAGCGGGAGGGACTGGTCGCTCTTTCCCAAGGCCGTCACGGCGGCGTCGGTCTCCGGCGCCCGGCATCTCGCATAACACTCGGTCAGATCTACAAGGCGGTTGAAAGCGAGACCGGCGTTTTTGCCATGCGCGGCCAAGTGCATGAAGGATGCGCGGTGGCCTGCGCGATGAAACGAAGGCTCGGCCCAATCTTCAACGCTGCGAACGACGCCGTTGAGCAGGCTCTCAGCAAAA
>JBATYU010000045.1:0-1618 GCA_049674245.1 Bradyrhizobium sp.
GGTGAATTCCTTAGGCTGCTTCACTACTGTCTTCCGCGACACGATCTTTGTCGCCGGGCGGGAGCAGGCAGCCAACAACGCCGGCCTTCGCTTCGGCACCGGCCTTATCTTGGGTTTTGCTGTTGGCAGCTTATGGCCGCGCTTCAGGTCCAAACGAGTTAGCTTGGCGCAGACCGCGTTACGGCTGTACCCGAGACGACGTGAGATCTGCGCGGCGCTCCCTCCTGCGGCCCAGAATTTCTTGAGCAGTGCTACGTCTTCCGCATCCCAACCCAGGGGAGATGTTATACACCGACTGCCAACTACGGGCTAGTCGACACCCGGATTGCTAGGAGCATCCCGGCGCGGCACTCATGGGCTGCGGCCAGCCGCAAATCTCGTCGGCGGGACACCTGACGTCAACCGAGATACCTTATGGAATGACACTTTTGGGGGTGAAGCAGACATGACGTGGAAACGTCGCCACTTCCGATTTTACCCACAACGGACATCGATCTGTCCGTGGCAGAGAACCTGTGGTTTGCCGATGTCCGCATGTCCGCGAGGTCCAAAATAACTGGCAAGTGGCTCAATCGAACCTTCCCCATCCGGCTGGGTTTTCGCTAGGTTGCGCGGCGTATACGGAATCCTGCCGGACCGCCATCGCGGCAACGGCACAAAACGATAGGAGGAAAACGCCATGACCTGTCTCAGCGCCCGTCGCGCGTCCGTGTTCGCTGGCGGCATTGCTTTACTCCTCGCTGCGGTACTGGCCCTTGTTAGGTTCGCAGTGGCCGGGGCGGAAGATTCCAGCGCGAAGCGGCCGATCAAGCTGGCAGTTTTTCCGTTTGAATTGGAGGATTTCAGTGCGGCCGCGGCCTACATTCCCCCGGACGACATCGACCGCGAGCAATTGCGGCTTTCAACGGAAGAGGCGCTTCGGCTGATCGCGGCATCGGGGCGCTACCAATTGGTCGACGTCACCGAGGTGAAGGACGAAGCGGCCAAGGCGGGCAAATTGCGATATTGCGGAGGGTGCGAAGCCAAAATTGCCGCCGGCCTCAACGCCGATCAGTCCATGCTCGGGATCGTCACGCGCATCAGCCGCACAGATTACGCGGTAACCTATAAAATTCGCGACGCTCAATCAGGCGCGCTGGTCGATGTCGAGCAAACTGACCTGCGTGCGGGAGCCAACTCGGCCTGGAGCCGCGGCGCGCGCTGGTTGATCCAACGCCGTCTGCTGGAAAAGGCGGACTAGCGCCAAACGCAAAAACCAACGATGCGGTTGTTGAACATGATTGCAACGGGAAGCCGAAGCCACATCGCCAATAGCGAGACGCCTCCATGCAGACTGACGAAACTAATGTCAGCAACGAAGCATTATGATCGTGCGACGAATGCCTATTTTTCGGCCGGATAAACCCAGGGGTGCGACCGGCAAGTCATTGATTGTTCTTATCCCGCGGCTGTCTCTTAATCAGCGGGTCCCAGGTTCGAGCCCTGGTGCGCCCACCAAGCCAAATCACGCACTTCCCATCACCGGAAGTCAGTTGATTTCTCGATCTCTTCGTCGGTGCATTCTTCCTTGCCCAAGCGTCTCGGCTCTATAAGCAAGAGGCCCGCGAGGTTCTCGTCT
>JBATYU010000046.1:0-6694 GCA_049674245.1 Bradyrhizobium sp.
ACATCCGGCCGCTTGCGCGCCATGCCGGTCCATTTCTTCCCCGCATCGAGTTCAAACGGAATGATCCCGGTGCCACCTACTTGAGGGTTCGGAATGATGTAGCTCTTGGAAGGTGTCATCCGCCACCGCTTCCAAAAGCTATCGAACCGCAGGATCACGAGATGAGTAAGGGTTGTCATTTGGCCGCCGCGATTGACGACTGTTACACTCATCACATCCTTCTCAGTATCTACCCCATGGCCTCCAAATAGCACGGCATCGGGTATCACCGTCAAATTGAGCCGCACCCGTTTCTCAAACCAAGATCGAAAATTCAGAACTACCGCAGCAGTAGCCACAATGGCCGCGTACACTGCTATCCAGGTCTCAGGCCTCATCGTGCATTCTCCCGCGTGTGATTATGCTGCGGCGGGAGTGAGATTTTCGAGCATGACTGACCTTTCCACAGGAATTGCGTCAGCCCGCCTTATGCGGCTTATTCCAGAAGTCCTCGCGGTTGCCGGTCTCGCGCTCGGCAAAGTCGTCTATCGCCGACATGATCGCCTGAACCTCATCCAGATTTTCGCTGATGTGTCCACTTCCGGACCGACGCCTTCCACCACGAGGTACTACATTAACTGCCCTTCCTGGGCGGTTCAGTTGGGAGGACGATCATGCAAATAGCCGAACAACTTGATTTCTATATTGAGGAATATCTCGCGTTGGCAACGGAACAAGGCATATCAATCCGCCGCGCCAAGGCGCTTATGGGTATTTCTTGCAGTTGGATAATTCTGGCAGAGCAACTTCGTCGGTTAGCGCATATCGAGGAAGAGGAAAACGAAAGACACGCTGCCTAGTCAGAATCAATCACCAAGCGCGATTTATAGGCCGCGCCCCTCCAGAGTTTGGGGCGGGACGGTCATCCCTTAGCCCGCCTTGTGCGGCTTATTCCAGAAGTACTCGCGATTGCCAGTCTCGCGCTCGGCAAAATCGTCGATCGCCGACATGATCGCCTGCACCAGGATGTAGCTGCCTGGCACCGTCACACGAACATGCTCCGCCCGCGTGCATAGGTGCCGCACTTTCTACAGCGCAGCCATGAACTGAGATGGATCTGTTTCCGGGTCGTACCAGAACGGTCCGGGCATTGGCCGATGTAAGAACAAAACACGAACATTGTCAAGGCACGTTGCCGCAGATTGCCCCGCATCTGTCGGCATGCTGCTGATCCGCTGGGCATTTCTTGTCGGCCCGCAACGGAGATGGGGAGTGGCGCGATATTTGCGATGACCTTGACCTAGGTCAAAACCAGCTAAGCACACAGGTGAAAATCTTCATACGCGACCATCCGCTTTATCGGTGACTAAGAGGTTTCACTCCAACCTGATCCAAAAGCATCACATGCATCAAACTCATTCCCCAGAGTCGTCGCTTACCATGATCAAGTGGCCTCGCTGCCCCAAGTGCCAGATTCGCCTGATGCTGGTCGGTATCGAGCCCAGCTTTGCTGGTCCCGATTTGCGGACATTTGAATGTCCTAAGTGCGAACTGACTTACAAGGCGCTGGTAGCGGACCCGATGAAATCGAACAAAGCGGCTGGCTGGCTCAAGAGCGAACTAAGGCCGCCAGAGTAAAGCTGCAAAGGTGAAGAAAGTCCGCGCGGTCCAAGACAACAGTATCGGCACCTTTCGGACATGGCGCGATGTCCGACTTGAGTCTGCTTTCGGGGGTAACGCAGACATCCCATTTCAATGGCGTCAGGACCGTTTTTGGCTGAAGGAGGCTACGAGATGTCTCGCACACTTATCATCTTCGGACTGGTCCTGCCCGTCGCCGGAGTCGTCTGGCCTTCGATCGACAGGCTCGGGCTCGGGCGGCTACCCGGCGACATCGCAATCGAGCGGTCGGGCTTGTCCCTCTACTTTCCGCTGACGACCTCGCTCATCATCAGCGTGGTGCTGAGCGTGATCTTGTGGCTGGTCGATCGCTAGCCATCCGCTAATTGGATATCCTTGGGGACTAGGGTAGAATTGGATGCCCCCGCATTGGAGGACATCGCCGTGAGGTTTTCGTCGACTCTAGCTGTCGCTAGCTCATCGATTGCACTGTTGATGTGCGGCCCAGGCGGCACAGCAATCTCGCAAGCCGCAACCCCTCGGACACCGCTACGAGCCCATCACTGCCCAGGCTGTGCAGTCGACTCTTTCCAATCCGCATGGCGCATTCACGATCTCGGCGGAAGCGAACGCAACGGCCAATCGAACCAGATGGACAAGTAAAATGGCGAAAAACGCTTCATCAATCTCGGAAGCAATTGAGCGTGACCTTCGTCTCGATTTTTACCGGGGCCTCGGCCTGTGGATGATTTTCCTCGATCACATTCCGGACGACGTCGTCGGCTGGTTGACGCTTCGTAACTACGGCTTCAGCGACGCTGCGGAATTCTTCGTGTTCATTTCCGGGTATTTGGCGGGCTACATCTACGGTCCAGTCATTCAAACCGGCAATTTTCTCGCTGCCACCAAACGGCTATTGGTGCGGGCCTGGCACTTGTACATCGCCCACATTCTGTTGTTTCTAATTTTTACTGCGCAGATCGCTCGCGCGGCCAGAAAATTCGACAATCCGATGTACAAGGATGAGTTCAACGTCGCCAGCTTTCTCGCACATCCCGATGAGCTGATCTGGCAGGCACTCACGATGCGATACAAGCCGGTCGATCTCGACGTGCTGCCGCTCTTTATCGTTCTGGTGCTCGCTTCACCGCTAGTTCTGTGGTGCCTAGTGCGCCGCCCGAACTTGACACTGCTCGGTTCCGCCATCTTGTACGTGCTGGCGCGCTGGTTCGACTGGAATCTTGCTTCATATCCGCCGGGAACTCATTGGTATTTCAACCCGTATGCGTGGCAATTGATGTTCTTCCTCGGGGCATGGTGCGCTATCGGAGGCGCGGCTAAGATTTGGTTTCTGATCCAGTCTCGGGCAGCGCTAGTCATATCCGTTGCCTGGATTTTCTTCGCGCTCTTCATCGTGATGACCTGGCATAGCGCTTTTCTCGAATCGCTGGTTCCGAAGTGGATGATCAAGGCGATCTACCCGATCGACAAGACCGATCTTGATATGCTGCGTTTCACGCATTTTCTTGCCCTGGCTGTCCTGGTCTCGCGCTATATCCCACGCCACTGGGGTCCCCTGACCTCCCACTGGTTGCGGCCGCTCATCCTGTGCGGTCAACATTCGCTTCCGAATTTCTGTCTCGGCGTATTCCTGTCATTTGGCGTGCATTACTTACTTGTGCAGTTTCCCGGAGGTGACTGGAGGCAAATCGCCCTTAGCATCGCCGGCGTGGCGATCATGACTGCGCTCGCGTGGATTCTCGATCGGGCGGAAAAGGTCCCGAACCTGTTCGTTGATGTATCCGAAACTGAGACGACCAAACCGGCCATGAAGCCGGAGCCGGCTTGAGACCAAAGCTATTGGGAGGAGCCAGCTTATGTCCAAACGCCTGATGATCATTGGTGTTATGCTTCTTTTTTCGATCTCCACGGCACCAGCGCAAACACCATCACCCGAAGCTTTGGCGGTGGCGCGTAGCCTGATCTCTACGATGAAGTTAACGGATCAGTACAAGGCGCTGCTTCCAGTCATTCTCCTGAGTATCAAGCCGGCGTTGGTACAGGGTCGTCCAGAGATCGAGCGCGATTATGATGCGATGGCAGCGCAAATAGGGGATGCGTACGCGCCATACTATTCCTCGATGGTCGACAGCGCTGCTTCCCTCTATGCCAGCAACTTTACGGTGGATGAGCTGCGCGAAATTGACGCGTTCTACCGTCTTCCGGTCGGACAAAAGCTTCTGCAAAAATCGCTGGCAATCACCCAGCAGAGCATGCAGATCGGCAAGGATGCCAGTCGCAAGGCGGCCGAGGATTTGCGCGTACGCTTGACGGATCTGCTGCGCCAGAAAGGGCACAAAATGTGACGGCCGTGTCGCCGATTTGCTTCCGCCAGTCGATATGCTGTTCCGGCAAGCCGCAATCTATTCCGACCGCATCTGCTTGATCCAAGACAGATGACCTTGCGAGAAGCCGTGGATGAACAGGATTTCCGGCCCATCCGGATTTCCCCAGTCCTGTGCGGATATGGTAAGGTCATCTGTCGTCTTTACAGGGACCGCCTTGAATTTTTGCTCCTGAGCAAGGCCGGCTATCGCGAAGGTGACGAGGAACGCTGCGATTAGTGCAACCGCCGACCTTTTGGAGAAAGTGTGCATCAGATCCTCCCAGGATTGGCGAAGCCTTCTTTGAATCTCATAGAGGAATCTAAAATGGCAGGAATGCGATCTGGGCATATTATATTAACAGCGCTGCTGCTGTCAGGTTCTGTCGCAGTGGCACAGCAGGCAGGCAAGCCCTGCGCCGGCGATATCAAGACGCTGTGCGCCGGCATTCAGCCCGGCGAAGGCCGGATCAAAGCTTGCATAAAATCGCATTTGACCGACCTGTCGCCAAGCTGCCAGGACCGCGTGCTGACGGTTGCGGTGACCGGAAAGGTGTGCAAGGCCGACGTTGCGAAACTGTGTGCCGGTATTGAGCCGGGCACCGGCGGTATCAGAGCCTGCATAAAATCGCACATGGCAGACGTGAGCGATCCTTGCAGGGATGCGATGTCCCGGGCTGCGGCGGGCAAGAAGATCTTGGGGGGCGGGGACCTTTAAGATTGCTGTAGCGCGAGCCAGGGCGCGCCGGGTCGGGACCGGTCGCTCCTTCCTTCCGATATTGTGCCCTTCTCGACCGCCCCTGAACCAGAATGCTGCGAGGGCTCTTGGCCTCAAGGTGTCGACGTCCCTAATTCCTAATCGCCACCGCCGACGAGCTGATCGAATAATTTGCCGATGTCTGCTGTCCGTTGGCACATTTCGGACATGCCGCGACGTCTGACTTTGGTCCGTTATGCAGCACCAAAGCGGACGTCGGCCGCCCGCCTCTGAATTTATGAGCTCACAGTGATAAGGGTCAGCTATCATCAAGCGGTGGATTAGCGAAGGGGACTAACGGCGCTCGACAAAAAGCGGCACCAAAAATTCCTGCGATGTCCCGGTCTCAAATGCATCCGCAATGTCGCGGCAAATTCGATTGGGAACGGATATCCGTAGCCCGACGAATTTTTTCAGACATATGAGCTCAACAAAAAGGCCGGCATTTCTGCCGGCCTAGTTCAGTGGGAAATGTAAAATCGAGATCAGTATCTAGCTACGACCGGATTTTTACCCCAGTTGAAGTGGTAGTTGATGGTCGCCGTGACCATATCAATGTCTGAGTTGGTATTGGCTGTGATGGAGGTGACGCGAGGCGCTAGCCCGGGCGTCAAGAACGTGCGGCTATCGTTCTGCCCCCAAATATGGTCCCATTCTATGCCGACGCTCCAATTCGGCGCGAAGCCGTACTCCCAGCCAACACCGACGGTCCCACCCCAACGTGTCCGTTCTGCCGAGACCAATCCAACGCCAGCAACATTTAATAAATCCCAACGCTGGTTGGCGACCGCAGCGCCGCCCTTCACATAAAACAGGGAGGCATTCCATGCGTAGCCAATCTGGCCCGTGAAGAGACCCAATCCATCAACCTTGGAGCTCCAGGTATCCCCTGCGAGGGCAGGGAGGATGCTGAGGCGCGAAGAACGGATATTGGCCCAGTCCCCCTGAGCCTCAATTCCGAACACCCACGACGATGCCCCCTGCCAACGATAACCTATCTGGCCACCGAACACTCCACCGGAGGAATCCCTGCAACCTTCAGCGACGGCGACGGCGAGCGCGCCAACCGCAGTGAGATTGAGGCACTGACGAGCCCAGGCACCGCCGCCGTTGGCGCCGATATAGAAGCCGCCCCAGTTGTAGATCGGAGCCACTATCGGAGGAGGTGGTGGCGCCTTGACCGCCATATCAGCAGCCAAGGCTGGCGCCGCCGTCCCTAATGCGATCAAGCCAACGCTAGCCAGCAAAAGCTTCTTCATCGTATCTTCTCCATTGATACTTGTCCCACTAAAATGCGCGTTCCCCAACGCCCTTGCATCTAATTCCAAGACGCACTCTAAGGGTGTGCGCCTTAGGACCCCGTGCCAAAATGGCAACACACAATGACAATCCGTATCAGACGCCAGGGTCATGATTCATGTAAGTGTTGCTGACCTTATTTGTGGACATCGGCCAGCGTTGCCGAACGCCAGCGGACTCGGGCTAGGGCCTGTTGAGAATCAGGATTCCACCTGATTCAAGCTTTGGATGGAGCGATTCGTACTGACAGACGCCCAATGGGCGAAGATGGAGCCGCATTGTCTGGGTAAGCCGACGGACCCCGGGCGCAGCGGAAGTGACAACCGCCGCTTCGTCGAAGCGGTTCTTTGGATCGTGCGGACGGGAAGCCCCTGGCGTGATCTTCCGCTGTTCTTCGGCAACTGGAACACTGTTTTCAAGCGCTACCGCGACTGGGTCAAAGCGGACGTTTTCACTAGGCTTTTCGAGATGCTATGGGGGCGGCGGCGAGGAAATTGCATCCATCGTCGCTGATGTGAACAGATGGAGCCCCCAATGCAAAAGCCGAACGACCTGAACCAATCTCGTATCGTCCTGAAACAGGACAGCACACTGATCGCGGTGATCGAAATGAGTTTGTCGAGCTGGCTGGTTGCCGGCATCGTGCCTGGCGTCGA
>JBATYU010000047.1:0-2231 GCA_049674245.1 Bradyrhizobium sp.
CACAGTAGACGCAAAGACGCGGCGCGCTAGGCCGCACGCGGTGGTGGGTGCCATTTGCGCCAGTGCGCCGCGATGTCGACACGCCGCGCGATCCACACCTTGGGATGACTTGCAAGCCAATCAAGGGCTTTTGCCAGTCCAAAGGCACGACCCGGATGAGCAATGATGCGGTTGTGAAGTCCGAAGCTGAGCATCCGCGGCGGATCCTCGTCGATCACGCATTGGACAGCATTTTTTATGTAGTCAAAGTAATCGTTGCCCGTGGTGATGCCTTGCCGGCTGAAGCGCACGTCGTTGTGCACAAGCGAATAGGGAATCACCAGTTGGTCGCGCGAGCCGACCTTCACCCAGTATGGAAGTTCGTCGTCGTAGGCGTCACTGTCGTAGGAATATCCTGCCTCGAGCAAAATCGCTCGAGTGGAAAGCGATGGGGCATAACGCGAGTACCAACCTTCAGGGCGGCTCCCCATGCATTTGGTAATAATCTCTGTGGCAAGACGAATGTGCTCGCGTTCCGTCTCGGGGGCGAGATTTGCATGCATCTCCCACCGTAACCCATGGCCGGCGACATCCCAGCCCGCTTCGCGGATGGCTGCCGCTGCTTCGGGATTCCGCTCGAGAGCACGGGCGACGGCAAACACCGTGCAAGGGACGTTTCGCTTGGTGAACATCCGATGCAACCGCCAGAATCCGGCTCGGCTCCCATACATGAACATGCTTTCGGCGGCCAGGTCGCGGCCGACAACGGCGGCGGTCGCCCCTTCTGTAAGGGCAGCCTCGGAAGCGGGGTCGCCGTCCGGCACGGAATACTCGCCCCCTTCCTCGTAGTTGATCACGAAATTGACGGCGACATGCGCGCCATTCGGCCAGCGAGGATCTGGCGGTTGGCGACCGTAACCCAAGAAGTCTCGCGTACGTCCCGCCTCCGCATCAGTCATGTTTGGTTCTCCCGTGATCTACGGGATCGGGTCCGGCGATGCGGGTCAATTGCTCGAACAACAAGTCAGGGATGTCGATGCGGTCGGAGGCGAGCCGGCGCCGACGATCCTGCCGCGAGCGATCGAACGGCATACGCACCACGTCGCCGCCGGCGACCGGCCGAGCCGTTCGCACCGCTTGCGCGTAGGCAGAGACGTTGTCGCGAAACGTCTCTGCCGGTCCCAGCAAATCCGGGCGCATCGCCACCATGACGAAGCCGAAACCAGCGAGGTCCGGGGGAATCGGCGGCGATCCTGCCATGATGCCAAGCAACTGTACGACGATGCCCAGGCCGGAGCCCTTGTGCCCGCCCCACGCGGCGAAGGCGCCCGCAAGCGCGGTCGCCGGATCTCGCGTCGGCTGGCCGTCGCGATCGAACGCTACGCCGGCCGGCAAGAGCTGACCAAGCCGTCGCGCCAGCGTCACCTCGGCGTGGATGATCGCCGAGGTGCCGACATCCCAGATCACAGGTTCGTCGGCGCTCGGGAAGCCGAAACAGATCGGATTGGTGCCGAACCGGCCTTCAGTTGCACCGTGCGGGGCGACCCAGGGCGAAGCGTTCGACGCGATCATGCTGACCAGGCCGCGCGCCGCCGCGATCTCGGCATAATAGGACAGCATGCCGGTGTACCAGGTGTCACTGGCGCCGACCACCGCGATGCCAACGGCAGATGCCTTCTCGACCGCGATACCGGTGGCGCGATGGGCCACGATGTAGCCGAGGTGGTCACCGCCATCGAGTTGCGCCGACACCGGCGTCTCATGCCGGATCCGGATCGGACGCCGGCGGTCGCCGGTGCGCGCCATCCGTTCGGCGATGCTGAGGGCGCGCGCGAGGCCACCGTAACTCAGACCACGCAGTTCGCAATCGATCAGGTGGTCGGCGATCAGACCAGCATCGGCCGCGTCGTGTCCTATCGCCGACATTATGCGGACCACCAGCTGATGCGCCTGCTGTACATTGAGCTGCATGATCAATTCCACCGTAGAAACCGTCCGCCACTTCACCAGCGGAAAGACTACAAGAGGCGAATTTGGAGTGTGACCGTGAGTATTCTGACTCGGTGTCTTCGGAACCGGAGACAGGTACTGAAATCGTGGCGCTCCCTAGGGAAGAGTGAGAAGCCAATTGAATCAACGGGTTTGCCAGTTTTCTGTCTCCCAAGCCCGCCATTGAATTGCAATGGCTATTTTGATGATTGGCAAATGCCGATGGCCTATGCGTAAAGGGCTGCATCGGCATGCCCATCATC
>JBATYU010000048.1:0-7359 GCA_049674245.1 Bradyrhizobium sp.
TCGGAACCGAGGCCGGCGTCCGCGAGGTCATCGTCGAGCACGACCGCGCGGTCGGCGTCGTCCTCGATAACGGCAAGACCGTTCGCGCCAAATATGTCGCGTCAAGCGTCAACCCGAAACTGCTGTATACGCGCCTGGTGCCAGCGGGCGCGCTGCCGGAAAAATTCCTGGCTCGCATCAAAAACTGGCGCAACGGCTCCGGCACTTTTCGCATGAATGTCGCGTTGAGCGCCCCGCCCTCGTTCACCGCGCTGCCGGGCGACGGCGATCATCTGACCGCCGGCATTATCCTTGGCCCCAGCCTTGGCTACATGGATCGCGCCTGGTGTGATGCCCGCGCCCATGGCTGGAGCCGCGAACCTGTGATCGAGGTGCTGATCCCCTCGACGCTCGACGACACGCTCGCGCCGCCGGGCCAGCATGTCGCGAGCCTGTTCTGCCAGCATGTTGCGCCGGAATTGCCCGACGGCAAATCCTGGGACGATCATCGCGACGAGGTCGCCGACCTCATGATCGCCACCGTCGAGACCTACGCGCCGGGCTTTGCGAAAAGCGTGATCGGGCGGCAGATCCTGTCGCCGCTCGATCTGGAACGGCAGTTCGGATTGCTCGGCGGCGATATTTTTCACGGCGCGCTGACGCTGAACCAGTTGTTCTCGGCACGGCCGATGCTCGGGCACGCGGATTATCGCGGGCCGCTCAAAGGTCTTTATCACTGCGGAAGCGGCGCGCATCCCGGCGGCGGCGTCACCGGCGCGCCGGGACACAATGCCGCGCGCGTGATCCTGGGGGATCATCGGGCGTTGTTCGGCTGAGGAGCTCGGAAGCTAACGGGATGCATCATCCACCTGGGCGATGTTCTCTTCCGAGAGCAGGCGCAGCAGGCGGTCAGCGACCACTCTGTGGCCGGCCGGCGTCCAATGGGCGCCATAGAGATCGGAATAGGTCTCGGCTCCATCGAAAGTGACGAACGGAATTTGCGCGATTCGCAGGTGCTGCATCAGCTTTTCGTCGCTCCGCTGGAGACCGACGATCAGCCTGGAGCCATGGGCTTCCACGAATTCGCGCAGCTTGCTGACGATGCGCTCGGTCGGATCGGGTACGTACAGCTGCGGATGGCGGATCTCGACGTAAGCGAAGGCGGCCACGCGGGCGAGCCACAAATGACGCACCAGCCAATCCTGCTTGATGTACAACTGACGCGATAGCGGAACCGGCTGCCCACGCAACTCCAGCGCACCGTCCGCGAGGGTGGCAAAGTACGGCTTCTGATAGCCGTCGTAGCGAATGTTGGTGCCGTTATCCAACCGGTCGTTAGAAGTGCAAAATATCAGCACGACCACCGCGGGCCGGATCGTCGGCCATATTCGCTGAAGCAAAAGATATTCCTGATCGGTGCCGTATCCTGAAACGCCCGCATTGACGATGGTCTGGTTGGAAAGCTGGCTTCTCATCAGGTCGGTGAAGCGTTCATTGGCCTCGGCGTCGACGCCCCAAACAAACGAATCGCCAACAAAAAGTATCGTCGGCCGAGCATCACGCTCGTACTCGATATCGCGGAAGCCCAGGCTGTTATGCCGCGCATGAATTGTCCGGGCGGTCGTTACGATCGAGCTCGAATTGGGTATCGGCGCCCAACCGAGTTCCGCATCATAGCGATAGGTAAGCGAGCGTTCGCTGTTGCCTTCCCGCAAGATGCGCAAGTCCGCGACCCGAAGTACGATCTCGATAGCGGCCAGAGTGGCCAGCGCGACGACCAAGGTCATGCAGGCCGATCGCAGAGCTTGGCGAACCCTTTTTCCTGTGATGGAAGGCTTCATTTCAAACCTGCACGGCGGGCGGATGATCGTGCGCTGGTTCTGATAAGGAGGGTCGCTTGGCGTGTGAGAACAATGGCATGGCGGCTACCCTCAGGCAACATTCCGCCGGCGCTCGTCCCGGCGGCGTCACCGGCGCGCCCGGACACGGTGCGGCACGCCTGATACCGTTTCTGAACTGGTTGATAAGAGCGTGGATAGGCTGGGGAAAACCAGGGGATCGATTGGTGATATCTGGGTAGTGTCTCAATTTGAATCCATGCGTCGCGCTTCCACTATTCCCGCCTGCCCAGAGCTTGTCGAAGGGCTGCTTCTTTCTTCGAAGTTTGGCGCGCAGCCTCAAGAACAAGTGCAACCCTTCGACAAGCTCCGGGCAGGCGGAGAGGGAGGCAGGCTTTGAACTGAGATAGCTACCAAGCTGAGCCGGGATCGTAGCGATCAGGCCTCCTTCAACGGCTGTGCTCCAACCCGTGTAGTCGCGTATTTGGGGAGCCCATCGCTCCAGTGCAGCCAATGCAGCCGTTCGCTCCAATACACATGAAAATCCGGCTGAAAATCCTCGGGATCTTCCAGGCTCGCTGCATACAGATGAATCTCGTGCGGAAACTTGTCGTGCTCGAAGGCAATCGGGGTTCCGCAATCGCCGCAAAACATGCGGCGCGCACCAGGAGACGAAGCATAGATTTTCGGTATCTTTCCGGTAAAGGAAAAGGCCTCGTTGGGAACACCGAACCATGTGGTGAACGGGGACGAGGTGTTGCGGCGGCAGCTTTCGCAGTGGCAATGCGCGCGCCAGTTCTCCGCCCCGGAGAACTCGAAAGACACGGCACCGCAAAGACACTTTCCCCGCTTCGCCATCACCAAACCTCCATTCATGCCATGTAAAAAACGGCACGAGATCAAGCGTAGGATATCTCAGTTTGAATGGAAACAGATCCCACTCGTCCTGAACTTGTCTAAGGGCGCGCGCTGGGCTGGGCTATCACGCCGCCTTCGACAAGCTCAGGCTGAGCGGAGTTTTCAAACTGAGACACTACGGATATCTGCGGTATCAATCGAGAGGTTCCTGAAATGGGGCGCGGTGCCGCTGGCGCTTGTCGTTGCCTTCTTCGTGTCCCGCTATAGCGACGACATTTTTGGCACGAGCGACACGGGCCTCGATGCGACCGCGCGTGCCAGATTTGATTCAACCGCCCAGGCCTGCCTTCGGGCGCAGAACAGCGACCCGGCCAGCAAGGCGTTTTCGCCAGTCGTCATCGACCAATATTGCCATTGCTATGCCAACGGCATGGCCGACCGGCTGTCGGACGATGACCTCAGGGCTTTGGCGACCATGGAAGAGGTCAGCCAGAGCCCGCAAGATGCAACCGATGGTCGAAGCCGCCTCGGCGCCCTGTTTGAAGGCGCTCCCCAAGGCGAACTGATCAACCCGCGCGCCGGATCGGCTCCGCACGCGGATTTCTTGTCAAATTGGTTGTGATGTCAGGACAGCGTCTCCCCTTGGGAAAGGGAGGATTGGAAGGAGCGCCTATTTTAGTGAGCTATTGATCGACGTGAACTGGGTGCTGAGGTTCAGACCCAGGCCGTTCACCGCGGCAATGATCGCGAGTGCGATGCCCGCCGCGATCAGACCATACTCAATCGCGGTCACCCCGATTCATCCGACAAGAATTTCGAAAGATGATGCTTCAACTTCGCCTCCGCTGGAATTTCCGCTGCATTTGCTCAGCTCGGTATAACTACGGAACAGAACCTAAAGGTGTATAAATACCGAACCCGGAAATCCTCCGGATAATGCGATGCGGCAATTCTTTAAATTTGAGCTAATCGCGCCGCCGGCGGGCACTCGCACTGCGAAACGGCAGTGGAAAATCCCGCGAGATTCAACGAATTAGCCTGTGCAAAAGTGGCGTCTCGCTGGCGTATAACCCTGTGGAATAATCGGGTAATGGTAGGGCCGGCCCTCAGGCAAGCATTTGAGGATTTTAACTTCTGAACCGCCACATTAGCCAGTCCGCCGCTGCGCCCGAATGTCGTCCACCCTCACCCCCGCCACCCACCGCGCCAGTTTTGCGCTTCGCGACGAGCACGCGGCAAGGCGCATGGTCGACGTCCTCAGCGAGATTTTCTTTGAGGACGAAGCCGCGATCGCCGCGTTCGAGGGTGCGGACGGGCGCTGGGACGTCGCCGTGCATTTTGCCGACGCACCCGATCAGGCGCTGGTCCGCGAGCTCGTCGGCAACGCCGCCGGCGAAGGTATCGCGCACGCCATCGGCTTCGACACCATCGAGGCGAAAGACTGGGTCAAGGCCAGCCTCGAGGATCTTGTCCCGGTCCCGGCCGAACGGTTCGTCGTGCATGGACATCATGACCGCGCGCGGGTGCCGGCCAACAAGATTGGCATCGAGATCGAGGCGGCGCTGGCGTTCGGCACCGGCCACCACGGCACCACGCGCGGCTGCCTGCTGCTGCTCGATCATGTGTTGAAGGCGCGCCGCCCGGCCCGCGTGCTCGATCTCGGCACCGGCACCGGCGTGCTCGCCATTGCGGCTTCGAAGGCGCTGCACGAGCCGGTGCTGGCAAGCGATATCGATCCGCCTTCGGTCAAGGTGGCGCGCGAGAATGCACGTCTCAACGAAACCGGAAACTGGGTGCGGGTGATCCGCGCGGCCGGGTTTGCGGCGCCGCAATTTGCCGCGCACGGGCCGTTCGACCTGGTGCTGGCGAATATCCTCGCCAATCCCTTGCGGCAATTGGCGGCGCCGATGGCAGGCCATCTCGCGCCATCGGCTCAGGTGATCTTATCGGGATTATTAACCCATCAGGCGCCGGGCGTCATCGCCGCTTATCGCGCACGCTCCCTGGTGCCGGTGCGGCATCTTGCGATCGAAGGCTGGAGCAGCCTGCTGCTGCGTTATACGCGTTGACCCTTATTCCGGCTGGGGCGGCTTCGGCTGGGGGCGAGCGATCACGCCCTCTTCCTTACGCAGCGACCGCTTGACGCGCGCCTCGACAAAGCGATCCAGAATCTGGACGATGACGCCGCGCTGCTTCTTTTCGATCGGCGGAAGCGGCCCACGGCGCACAGGCGGCGTAATCTTCTCGAACGTAAAAGCCGGCATGGTGTATCCCCTCATCGTTGAGTTGGAACACTCCTGGACTTCCTCCGGATCTTGTTCGACGAACCGCCCCGTAACAGTAGATCGTTCCATCCCGTCTAACGCAGGTGCAGCAATTCAAGCATACCCTGTGCCAAATGGAAAGGATTTGTGACGCATTGCGGAATTTTCCACTCAACCCTAGGATATTTCCCGAGGATATTCGCGCGATGTTCGAAGCCCATTTCCAGACATTCGAGGAGCCCGAGAGCGGCGTGGCGCTGACCGCGCGGCTGTCCGCCTTTCGCGAGGAGCTCGCGCGGCGCAAGCTCTCAGGCTTCGTGATTCCGCGCGCCGATCAGCAGCAAAATGAATATGTCGCGCCGTCGGAAGAGCGGCTGGCTTGGCTGACCGGTTTCACCGGATCGGCCGGAATGGCGATCGTGCTGAGCGGCGTGGCCGCGGTTTTCGTCGACGGCCGCTACACCCTGCAAGCGGCAAAACAGGTCGACGGCAAGGCATGGGCTGTCGAGCCGCTGATCGACCCCTCCCCGGAAAGCTGGCTGGCGAAGCATCTTGCCGCCGGCGACCGCATCGGATTTGACCCCTGGCTGCATACTTCGGTGGCAGCCGAACGGCTGGCTGCGGCCTGCGCCAAGGCGGGCGCGGAGCTGGTCGCGGTCGACGCCAATCCTTTGGATGCCGTCTGGACCGAGCGTCCGCCGCCGCCGCTGGCGCCGGTCACCGTGCACGGCGCGCAATTTGCCGGCGAAGCCGAGGCGGAAAAGCTCAAACGCATCCGGGCCGAGATCGACAAGCTCGGCGTCGATGCGCTGGTGCTGTCGGATTCACACGCGGTGGCCTGGACCTTCAACATCCGCGGCGCCGACGTCGCGCACACGCCGCTGCCGCTGTCCTATGCCCTGGTGCCGAAGGACGGCCGGCCGACGGTGTTCATCGATCAGCGCAAGCTGTCGAACAGCGCGCGCGACCACCTTGAACAATGCGCCGATGTCGAAGGGCCGGACGCGCTGACACCGAGCCTGACCGCGCTCGCGCAAAAAGGCGCCGCGATCGCGCTCGACAATGCGACCGCCGCCGACGCGTTCAGCCGCCTGATCGGCTCCGTGGGCGGCAAGGCGGTACGCGGCAACGACCCCGTCAGCCTCTTGAAGGCGGTGAAGAATGCCACCGAGATCGAAGGGACCCGAGCTGCGCATCGCCGCGACGCGGTGGCGCTGGCGCGGTTTCTCGCCTGGATCGACCGCGAAGCACCTTCCGGCGCGTTGACGGAAATCGGCACGGTCGAGGCGCTGGAGACGTTTCGCCGCGATACCGGCGCGCTGAAAGACGTGTCTTTCCCCACGATCGCCGGCACCGGGCCGAACGGCGCCATCGTGCATTACCGCGTCACCCGCAAAACCAACCGCCGCATCGCGCCCGGAGATTTGCTGCTGATCGATTCCGGCGCGCAATATGAGGACGGCACCACCGACGTCACGCGCACCATCGCGATCGGCGAGCCTTCGGGCGAAATGCGCGATCGTTTCACCCGCGTGCTGCGCGGCCATATCGCAATCGCGCGCGCGGTGTTTCCAGACGGCACCACCGGCGCGCAGATCGACGCGCTGGCCCGGCAATTCTTGTGGCAGGCCGGCATCGATTTCGAGCACGGCACGGGACACGGCGTCGGCAGCTATCTCTCGGTACACGAAGGCCCGGCGCGAATATCAAAACTCGGCACCACGCCGTTGAAGCGCGGCATGATCCTGTCCAACGAGCCGGGCTATTATAAAACCGACGCCTATGGCATCCGGATCGAGAATCTCGAGCTGGTCATCGGCATCGACATCGCAGGCGCCGAGAAGCCGATGAACGCGTTCGAGACGCTGACCTTGGCGCCGATCGACCGTCGGCTGATCGACGTGACCATGTTGAGCCCGGCCGAACTCGGCTGGCTCAACGACTACCACGCCCATGTTGCGGCGGAGGTACGCCCCCGGCTCGATGACGCCACCAAAATGTGGCTCGACCAGGCCACGGCGGCGCTTCGCTCGCAATGACGAAGCGCCTCGCGCGCTCGTCTTCACTTGTCAAACAGCCACATCGTCATTGCGAGCGCCAGCGAAGCAATCCATTCGCGAAGCGAGGTAGAAGACTGGATTGCTTCGCTTCGCTCGCAATGACGGCATAGACGCAACTCCGCAATCTCGCGACGCGAATAGCGCCCGAGCCTTGCAAAAACCTTGTCCCTCGAAAGAATAGAGGGCGCAGGGAATACCGGGCGCCCGAAGCACCCGCAGCCTCGCGTGCGAAATAAAAAAGCACACGAGTTAGTCACCACGGTCACACCGGAATCACCCGGCATTCCCCGCGCAATGGTTTACGGCTTATACGCGCTCCCCGGTGACCGGGCTCTTTTGCCACCGTCGCCTGCGCTTCTT
>JBATYU010000049.1:0-5279 GCA_049674245.1 Bradyrhizobium sp.
GAGACGACGGATCTCGCACCCTTCATCAGCTTTCGGCACGAGGCGCACGCCGCTCTATCGCCATCAGCGCGATGATGCTGAGCAGCGCCGTCGCCATCAGGTAATAGGCCGGCGACAGCGGATCGCCGGTCTGCGCGATCAGCCAGGTCGCCACAAACGGGGCGAAGCCGCCGAAGATCGTCACCGAGACGCTGAAGGCGAAGGCGACGCCGACCGCGCGGGTCTCGACCGGAAACTGCTCGGAGAGCACGGACGGCAGCACGCCGCTGTAGCCCCCTTTGATCAGATTAAGGAAGCCGACGGCGAACACCGCCGTCGCCAGCGAGGGATAGGCGTCCATCAGCCAGAAGCACGGGTAGGCGGCCAACAGGAACAGCCAAGCGGTGATCAGCATGATGCGCGCACGCGGCCGGATCTTGTCCGACCAGTACCCGGCAACGACCGAGAAGGTGGCGAGAATGATCCCGCCCACCAGCGTTGCGACAAAGCCGGTATAGGCCGGCAGATGCAGCGTCTTGATCCCGTAGGTCGGGACATAGAGGAGCAGGTAATAGGAGCTGTTCGAAACGATGGAGGCGCCGAGCGCCAGCAACAGCGAAACCGGGTATCGGCGCAACAGATCGCCGATCGGTACCGAGGGGGGCTTCTCGGCCTTGAGAAAGTCGGCCGTCTCGCTGACGCGCGCGCGGATATAGAGCCCGGCCGGGCCGACAAGGAGGCCGAAGACGTAGGGGATGCGCCAGCCCCAATCGACCAGCTGCTCGTGCGAGAGCTGCGTCGTCAGGGTGACACCGAACAGCGAGACGATGACCGAGACGATACCGGTGGTGGCCCATTGCCAGCTGGCGCTGAAGCCCTTGCGCTCGCCGCCGTGCTCGACCAGAAAGGCAACGGCGCTGCCGAACTCGCCGCCGACCGAAAACCCCTGCAGCAGCCGCGCGGCGGTGATGATGATCGGCGCGGCGATGCCGATCGTCGCATAGCCGGGCGTGATCACCATCAGGGTCGTGCCGATCATCATGAGCCCGATCGACAGGGTCAACCCCGCCTTGCGGCCGGCGCGGTCGGTATAGGTGCCGACGATGACGGCGCCCAACGGCCGCATGACATAGGCGAGGCCGAACGTGCCGAAGGTGATCAACAGCGATACCGTCGGGTTGCTGGCGGGAAAGAACACCTCCGCGATCGTCACGGCGAAGAAGCCGTAGACGAGGAAGTCGAACCATTCGAGCACGTTGCCGATCGTCGCGGCGATGATCACACCCGGGAGGCCGGGACGCGCCGCCGAGGTGCCGCCTATTGCTGTGTCGATAGCCATCCCCCGCCCCTCCCTCTGTTCCCAGCGTCCAAACGCGCGAGCGCATCCGGGCGTGAGTGCTGACAGCGCCAGAAAAAAGCGGCGATTGATTAAGGATGCGATGCCTGCCGATGGCATGAGCGCTGCCGCTGAAAAGACAGGGTTTCGGCAGGCCCCGTCGGCAGCTCGTGGATAAAACTACACCCGCTGCGGCGGATTTGAAAGGGGCGCACGATGTCTCCTCTTGGCAGATATCCCAACGGCGATTCGCCGCTAATCGAAGGCTTCAGCCACTTCGTTACCTCCATGACTGCTCCGATTGCTTCCGGCTGGAGCGATTGCCGGGTGGGACTTGCACCCACTGGAAAGCGCCGCCTTCTCACGGCGCACACCCGATGCGGACATCGGGCCTGTTCTGCGTCTGAGGCCGATTGTGCTCCATTTTTCGCTCGCCGCCTGGGCGTAAAGTGGTAGGCTTCTAAAAGCAGCGATAAGTGTGGTCCTTATGGGGGACGCATGCGTCGGCGCGAGTTCATCACACTTCTCGGCGGCATGGCGGCGACGACCCCATGGCCGCGCACCGCGCGCGCGCAGCAGTCCTATCCGACGCGACCCATCACCATCATCGTTCCATTTCCGCCCGGCGGAAACCTCGACCTTGTCATCCGGCATCTTGCGGATCGATTGTCGGTTTCTCTCAACCAGCCTGTCATTGTCGAAAATCGTGCGGGGGGCGCCGGCGGAACGGTCGGTACGAGGGCGTTCGCGAACGCAAATCCGGATGGCTACACGCTCCTGTTCATCCCTCCGGCGCCGCTGGTTACCGCACCGTTGATCTATAAGAACCTCGGCTATGATCCAGTCCGGAGCTTCGCGCCGGTCGCGATGGTCTTCAGCATCCCTCAAATGCTGGTCATCAACCCAACGCTTCCTGTCAAATCAATGGAGCAACTGGTCAGCCATGCGAAAGCGAACCCGGGAAAGATCAGTTTTGCGAGTCCGGGATTTGGAACACAGCCTCACCTGCTGGGAGAAATGTTGAAGCTGATGACCGGTATCAACATTTTCCACGTTCCCTACAAGGGGTCTGCACAAGCCCTTACTGATTTGCTGGCAGGGCAGGTGCAAATGTATTTCGACACTGTTGCTCTGTTTCGTCCTCATATCGAAGCGGGAAAACTCACGGCTCTGGCGGTGGCCGATGAGACGCGCAGTCCCCAGCTTCCGGCAGTGCCGACGACGGCCGAAAGTGGGTTCGCAACGCTGCAGTCGACATTCTGGGCCGGCGTCGTTGCACCTGCAGGCACTGCGCCAAGCATCGTCAGCAAGCTGAATGCAGCGATCAACGAAATCCTAAAATCCCCGGAGCTGGAGGCAAATTTAGCAAAGATCAATGCAAAGCCGAAAATTGGTTCGCCGGAGGACTTCGCTTCGTTCATGGCTGCGGAGACGCAGAAATGGACGAAAGTCATAAGTTCGGCCGGCATCAGGGCCGATTAAATACCGAATTGCAGCGACCCACAGAACTCCTGGCGCATTTGCCATTGATCGAGGTGGTGCACGTATTTGGCCATGTCGCCTATTGGACCCGATCCGGATGTCGCGTCCACCGGCGTTGGTACGCCGCGCGCGGACACGTGGGGCGGCCGGAGCCGCCCCATATCCCGCTGATGCACCTCAGCTACTGACTGCTGAACAGGTTTTGCGGGATGCCCGCGGCAGAGAAGAGGTAGTCGCGCGAGGCCTCGAGCTGCTGACGCAGCCGGTTCAGGTCGGCGTCGAGCAGCTGCCCCTTCCACTTGCGCACCTTGCCGGCGACGATCACGGTCTCGACGTTGGTGCGATCCATCAGCGACACGACCGCGCCGGGCACCTGGTTCAGCGGCGCCACGTTGATCCTGGTGGCGTCGAGGATGATGATGTCGGCCTCCTTGCCGGGCGTGAGCGAGCCGGTCTTGCCATCGAGCCGCAGGGCCTTCGCGCCGTTCATGGTGGCATAGCGCAGCACATCCCGCGTCGTGAGCGGGGCCGGTATGCCGGCGGGCGGCGTCGGCCACGGATTGCCCGCTGCGCCTGGAGGAAGCCCCCAATCGACGGGGTTCGGCGGAAAGCCCTGATCGAGGATCATCTGGTTCACGATCGCGCGCTGCAGATTCATGCAGACCCGCATCTGGGTGAAAAAGTCAGCCGTCATCGTGCACTCGACATCGACGCTCAGGGATGGCTCCATGCCCAGGCTCTGCAACTTCAGGATGGGCGGCATGCCATGCCGCATGTTCATCTCGATCGGGAAGGCGATCGAAACCTGCGCGCCGGCGTCATGGACCGCCTGCCAGCCCTGATCGGACATCCCGGTCATGTGGATGAACAGGTTGTCGGGCCCGAGCTTGAGCTTGCCGGGAGGTTGACCGTTCGGGCCGACGCCCCCCTGGCCCTGGGCGAGTTGGTCGAGGATCGGGCGGATCCCGAACGGAGACAGGATGTGCGCCGCGATCTGGAGTCCGAGCTGGCGCCCGATCGTCCAGGATTGTTGGTAGATCTGTGGCCCAAGGTAGACCTCGCCGCCCATGATCATGGAGACGAGCTGGTCGCTGGAGGAAAAGAACCGCTTATTGATGCGGAACGCGTCCTGCGGATATGCATAGTTCGCGGGGTTGCTTCCCGCGCCCTCGAAATAGCCGAAGGCTGAGCGGCGTCCGGAATCGAACAGGGCCTGGATGGCGGCGTCCGAATGCTGCGGCGTGTGATGGATCTGCGACACGTCGTGCACGGTCGTGACGCCGTCGTCGAGCTGGCTGAGAGCACCGAACAGCTCGTTGATGTACACGTCTTGCGGACGGTACACGGGGGCAAACTTGTTAAGAATAAACTCGAAATAAGTGGTGCTCCCGCTCGGCGTGCCGGAGCCATCGTTGATGAGAACCCCGTCGGCGAGGAAGCTGCGGAGCGCCGTCTCGAACTGGTGATGGTGCGTATCGATGAAGCCGGGCATGACGATGCGCCCGCGCGCGTCGATCACGTCGGCGGTGCCTGCCGCAAGGTTCGGTCCGACGGCGAGAATGTGTTTGCCCTGGACCAGGACGTCGGCCTCGGCGAAGTCTCCCACTTTGGGATCCATCGACATCACAGAACCGCCGCGAATGACGTAACGCCGGTTCAGCCTGCCGGTGTCCCCGGGCGGGTCCGCCGCGTCCGCGAATTGCGCTGCGGCGGGACGCAATGCGAACAGATTGAGACCTGCAGCAGCAACCCCGGCCGCCGCCGCTCCTTTGAGGAAATTGCGTCGCGAGCCGAAATGGTTCTGTAGTATTCCTTGGTGGCACAGTTTGCACATGCTTGCGTCTCCCCTCTCGAGCCATTCGGAATGATGGCTCTGCATGCATTCTGATCCGCGCAGGTGTCTCCTACAATCGGCAACTCCCATGTATCCAGCCGGAGATGGCACGCGCCGCGCGCAGGCACGCTCCCACCCCAACGCCCCACTCTCGGCTTGTCAGATTTGCGTGGGACTAGAGCAGGATGACTTTTCTTCGAATCGTCATCCCGCTCTATCTTTTTGTTTGAGCATGATCTTTTCGGAAAACCGGTGTCCACCCATCGGGTCGCAGCCCGAGGGCATGTTTTTCCGGATCATGCTCTAAGCCAATCATTCCTCGACATTCAACGTCGCCGACTGGTTCTGAAGATGTCCGTTAAGTGGGGTAGATCGGAGGCGCAGTGTCCTGACGAGCCTGTCTTGCAACGCGGCAATGATCCGGGCTCGACGTTCATGCGCGGATCGTTTCCCGCGCTCGCGCGTTATTGATGCAGACGGGGCCGGGTATGATAGGGAGCTTACGACCATGCTTCCCGATAGAGTTGGCTTTGCGCTACCCTTTGCGGCCTCTTTTGTTGGCCTCTCTCTGATTGCGGGAAGCATCGGCGCCTCCGCGCAGCAGCCGAGACGAGGCGCCGCGCCTGCGGCGGTGGCTCGGCCCGCTGC
>JBATYU010000050.1:0-4940 GCA_049674245.1 Bradyrhizobium sp.
AATGCACTGGCTACAGCGATGCTGCCACCGGGTGGCAAGGATCGCGGCGGGTTCCGGATCATCATCGTTGCCGCATCCAATGCCGATCCTTATCCTGAGCAGGATGCGGCCATCGCTGCGCTAGGAGCGCATTTCGGTCTCACACTCGATCGCCACCGCTGCTTCCCCTACGGCCGCTAAGGAGCCTGACAAGTATCGCTGCTTGATTGGAGCGATGTCGGCTCATGGCACCTTTGAGACATGGCGATCGGTCCTGACGATGTCCGTTTCCAGGGGAAGACCGGAAGTAGTCGGCCGACGACCAAAATGACGCGATTGACCCAACTGCGACATCGAACCTGATAAATGCTGAGGCCGGTTGAGCACCATTTCCCGCTCGCCGCCCCGGGTCGCAAAATGGCCAATAGCCGTCCTAACTCTTTGCCCAGGCCTCTATGCCGAATGCGCCAAGCGCTAACTACTTTTTCCGCCCGGAACGCTATGCCATGATGGCACAAACTAGAGCCGGAAAGGCCCAGCCAGCGGGAGGTTTCAAAATGGATGAGCGTACTTCGCTATCTCGTCGCAAGCTGTTGCACACACTGGCCGGTACGGGCGTCATCGCCGCAGCTGATCTGGCTTGGTGGGATGCTCCGTACATTGGCCCGCGCAGGGCCTGGGGCGTCGAGCCAGTGCGTTTCCAGTGGAGCGTTCCCGAGCCGACGCGCATCGCACTGATGAACTCGATGGCCGAGCGTTTCAATCAGTCGCAAAACGATTTCGCGGTGCAGATCGAATACGTGCCGCAGGCGCAGGCGCGTCAAAAACTCATCAGCTCGATCGCCGGCGGAAGTCCGCCCGATCTCTGCCAGGTCTGGGACAACTGGGTCGGCCAGTTCAACGGCATGGGCGCGGTCGAAGACATCACCGCGCGCGCGAAGTCCTGGAAACACTACGCGGATGTCGCACCGACGGCCTGGCAAACCGTGACCATCAACAACCAGATTGTCTCGCTTCCGCTCGCCGTGACGCTCGACGGGATTTACTACCGCACCGACCGCCTGAAAGAGCTCGGCCTCAAGGAGCCGACACCGGACTGGACCTGGGACGAGTTCCTCGGCCTCGCCAAAGCCTTCACCAAGGCGGACAAGAACCAGTACGGTTACGGGATGCGCGGCAGCGGCACCTGGGCGCTGCTCTATCCGAGCGAATTCGCCTACGCCAACGGCGCCGAAGTGCTCAAGGACGGCAAGGTGGTGATCAATTCGAAGGAAGCCGTCGACGCGCTTTCTTGGTATCTCGACCTCGCGCTCAAGCACAAGGTCACGCCGCCGAGTGCCGCCACCGACGGCTTCGTCGAAATCGTCGAAACCTTCGGGCGCGGCGTCACCAGCATGTACCAGCACAATTCCGGCTCGAGCGGCCAGCAGAAGAAGAACGTCGGCGCCGACAATTTCGCCACGCTGCCGTTGCCGATCGGTCCGGCGAAGAAGCGCGCCTCGTTCTGGTTCTCCGAGACGCTCACCATGTTCAAAGGCGCCAAGAACAAGGAAGGCGCCTGGCAATTCATGGGTTTCATGCTCGAGGACGAGCCGAGCCTCAAATACAACTCGACGCTCGGCCTCTTACCGGCGCGCAAGTCGATCCTTGAGCAGCCCGAATTTGCCAAAGACCCGGCGCTTGCCGGCTTCGTGAACTCGTTCCCGGTCGGAATCGTCAGTCCGTATCTCGCCTACCCCGGCTGGGGCGGCAAGATCGACTCCGATGGCGTGCCGCTGATCCAGCAGGCGATCCTTGGAAAGATCTCCTCGAAAGAGTGCCTCGACCGCTTCGCCGAAATCCTGAAGAAGGAAATGTCGTAAGCGTCAGGAACGATCATGACCACGGTCTCCCTCGCAAGGCCCCGCACCCGCCCGCTGATCAGCTGGCGGGTGCGCAAGCTCTTGATCGGTTATTCATACCTCGTCCCGGCCGCGCTGTGCATGCTCGCGACCGTGGTCGTGCCGATCATGCTCGCGATCAAGATGAGCCTGTACGTCGACGTGTTATACAAGCCTCAGGACTACCGCTTCATCGGGCTCGGCAACTACGTCCGCCTTGTTCAGGACCCTGTGTTCTGGCTGACGCTGTGGAATTCCGTTGTCTGGGTGTTCGGTTCGGTCATGCTGCAATTCGTGTTCGGATTTGCCGCCGCACTGCTGCTACAGCCGGCCTTCAGGGGGCGCACCCTGGTGCGCACTCTAACTCTGCTGCCCTGGATCATCCCTGGAGTCGTGGTGGGACTAATCTGGGAGTGGCTCTATCAACCGAACTACGGCGTCATCAATGACCTGTTGATCCGGGCTGGCTGGATGCACGAGCGCCTCGCCTGGCTCTCGTCGCCGGACACAGCGATGGCGGCGGTCGTGTTCACCAATGTCTGGCGCGGAATCCCGTTCTTCGCCATCATGCTGCTGGCGGGGCTCCAATCCGTGCCGGACGAGCTTTACGAAGCGGCCCACGTCGATGGCGCAGGCGTGCTGGCCCGTTTCTGGCACATTACCCTGCCGTTACTACGGCCGATCATCGTCGTCGCGACGGCCACGCGGATCATTTGGACATTCAACTATGCCGACCTAATTTTTGTAATGACCGGCGGCGGCCCGGCCAACGCCACCCAGATCACGTCGACCTACACTTTGCTGCAAGCTTATTCGAGCCTTGACTTCGGTTACGCTGGCGCGCTCTCGGTCGTCCTCCTCCTCGTGATGCTGGCATTCACCGCCCTCTACCTCCGCGTCACCAAAGGTGTCGAGGAAACCGGATGACACGTCACCGCACCTCGACAGACTTTGCCGAGCGGTTGTTGGGCGGCCCGGTTGTCTGGATCGGCCTCGCGATGTTGACCGCTTTTGCGCTGGCGCCGTTCATCTGGATGTTGCTCACATCGCTGAAGGATCGCCGGGAACTCTACGCGACGCCTCTGCAGTACTTGCCCCTGCGCCCCACCTTCGAGAATTATATCGATGCGTGGACCTCGCCGGTCACGCCGTTCAGCCGCTTCTTCTTCAATAGCCTGTGGGTGTGTTCCGTCACGATGGTCGCTACCACGGTGGTGTCGGTGCTTGCCGGCTATGCCATCGCCCGCTTTCGTTTCGCCGGGCGAGATGCGCTACTGCTCATCTTTCTTGCCACCCAGATGTTTCCGAGCGTTCTGCTGATCGCCCCGCTACTGACGCAATGGCGCGCGCTCGGCCTTATCAATACCTACCAGGCGCTGATTTACTCGAATTTCTCATTCACGGTGCCGTTCACCGTCTGGATGATGGTCGGCTATTTCAGTTCGATACCGCGCGATCTCGAAGAAAGCGCGATGATCGACGGTTGCAATCATTTCGGCGCGCTTTGCCGTATCGTGTTGCCACTCGCGGCCCCTGGCATCGCGGCGACCGCCATTTTCGCATTTGTCGTATCCTGGAGTGAGTTGCTGTTCGCGATCTCGTTCACGACAGAGACCAGCATGCGCACGCTGTCAGCTGGGCTGCTCTACATGGTTGGGCAGTATGAGGTACAATGGGGGCCGCTATCGGCCGGGGTCATTTTGAGCACAGTCCCTGTTGCGGTGCTGTTCAGCTTTCTGCAGCGACATTTGATCCACGGGCTCACAGCGGGAGCGGTCAAGGGTTAAGCCTGGTTAAAACTAAATCGCTGCTGGTGCGCGGCAACGTAAATCCGAGAACAAACCTTTTTCTCGGCAGCTGGCGAGAACGCAACGCCGCAAAGGAGGAGACAAGATGCCCATCCCGTTCGGTGTAATCGCGGTATACGGCGCATTGGTGGTTTGGACCAGCTTGCTTCTGGCTGGCCTGAAGCGAGGCGCATTTGGCGCGTTTCTGGTCTTTGGCATCGCCCTGCTCGTTGTTTTGAACGCACGATATGCGATCGAACGTGCCCCCGACTCGATCGCCTTTTTCATCGGAATCTATGACGTCCCGGACAATTTTGGCGCTTCAGATCCTTCAAGCGCCGCCGCGCTCGCCACATGCCCGAACAATCAGTGCACGGTTTGGGGTGACCTGTACCAATATCATCCTTCCTGGGGGGTCGCATTTTACGAACGTTTCTTGCACGGCAGCGGCCTCCGCACGAATCTTCTTTACGGGCATATCTTTTTCAATTCGCTGGCGTTCGTCTTGATGATGGTCCAGCTGTTTCGTCCCGGCACCGGCGGTCATCCGCAGCAGCATCGCGTGCTTGGCTATGTTTCGCTGGTCTCATTGACGATCGGCGTGGGGTGCGCCTGCCTGTTGGCCGCCGAACACGGGTCCGTAGTCGACTACGGCGGATATCTTTCGGTATTTGGCTTCTGGTTCATGAGCGCTTGCGTCTATGCCTGTGCGATCATGGGTATCGTCAGTATTCGTCGGCGCGATTTCGATTCGCATCGAAAATGGATGTTCCGCTACGCCGGATCCATGTGGGGGGCGTTCTGGCTGTTTCGGGTCATGCTGTTTGTGCTGGGGCCATTGCTCCGAAACTACAACACCGCCTCGCTCCTGATCTGCATCTGGTTCTCGGCGCCGCTGGGCATTCTGATTGCCGAGTACATCCGAAGGCGGATCGCGCGTAACGCGGCATTTCCCCCGCGAGATGCTTTGGCAGGCGCAATCGCGCGCTGAAGATCATTGCTGTCGGCGCCAACCGGACATGGAGGGCCGGTCTGACGATGTCCGTTCAAAGGGTAGACCGGAAGTAGCGGGCGGGGCGTTAAACCGACGCGATGGGTAGAGATCCTATGCAGGCGCGGCGGGCTGGGTGATACCGTTTCGGTGTAACCCCAGCACCAAGGCATAGGAGAGCCTGATGACGGTCCGCACAGTAAGCAACCTACCCGCCGCAATGCATGTTGATACGGTGCGGTGTCTGTTTGCAATCGAATTGAGCAAGCAGAGCTGGGTTATTGGATTCATTACGCCCCTTTC